>CAZEMH010000046.1:0-1506 GCA_964513365.1 uncultured Candidatus Saccharibacteria bacterium | reverse complement strand
TCAGGAGCAACAGTTGTTGTAGTGGTTACTGGAGTACAATACAAAGCATTGAATTTAGCTCTGGTTGTAGAACCAACATAACCAGTTCCTTTAGTGAATCCCCAAGAGGCCAAAACCTCTGAAGCATATTTTTCCTGGAACTTGATTACAGCGGCTTTAGTTAATCCGCCGAAATAAGAAGTTTCATATCCAGGAGAACCAGCTCCGGAAACAGCTACTTGAGTAGCTGGGTCTTGGTTTAATCCCTGTTGAAGCATTTTAACTTCAGCACTTGTCATTCCTTGAGAAAGATCACCAGTAAGACAAAGTCCTGTAGTTGTTGTTTGCCCAGAAATTTGTGCTTGTAATTGGGTTATTTGAGCCAATAACTGAGCAATCTGAGCTTGAAGTTCTTCTACTGTAACTGCGCTTGCTGAGCCAACCATAGAAAAGGCAAAAGCAACAGCAAGAACAGAAGCAATAATTTTTTTATTCATTTTTATTTAATCGACTTTTTATTAATTTTTAAGTTATTAACGACCAGCCTTGAAACTAATGAAGAGCGCTCTTTATGCACCCATCAGTTCCAAAAAGGCAATAACATTTTACCTAGCTAAAATTTTGCCAGGCGAATCCTATCTCTCTGGTGTTACTGTTTCGACCTGAACATCCAAAGAGTGGATTATCAATAATTTGTTAATACTTTCAATCTTTTCCATCGCTTCCAAGCAATTGCCAGTGCGAATAAAATTACTGGCTTCTCCCAACCAATTGCGAACTTTTACTACATCATCCAATTTCCAATATTGAAAAATATTTGGAGTATCAGAAAAATATTGTTTTAATTCTGCTAATTTATCTTCTAAATAACTTGGGCATTGATTAATTTCTTCAGTAGTTTCTATTATAAGGGCAAGAATCTGTGATTGGGAATTTTCTACGCTTTTATTTAATTCTTCTCTTTCTTTATTTTCCAAAGGAATCTTATCTGCAAGATTTTTTAAATCTTTACTTCTTTCTTGAATATCTTTTGAAATATTCAACGCAACTTGCTTTTTATCTATTTTTTTAATTTCTTCTGGAACAATTTCCAAGTCTTTTCCAATATTTTTTGCAATAACACTTATTTCTTTTTCATGATTTTCAACTTTGCTCAAGTCTTCCATTCTTGCTTTAGCAACTTCCAAACGAACAACTGGTTTTGCATTTTCAGAAGCAAAATAAATCCTAGCATTTTGAGTTAAGGTTTTTATTGGATATAAGACATTGCCCGGTAAAGTTGTCTGGGCAAAAGCAAAAGAAAAAACAAAGAAAAAAGCTAACAATGAAGGAATAGCTACTTTTTGATATTTAGAAATAAATGAAAAAACCGCCAATCTAACTCTTGGCCTATTATATAAATTATCAGGTTTTGTCTGTAAAATGTTAGATTTAAGCCAAAAAGCCCAATTTTGATCAGGCTTTATTTGTTTTAAATCTTTTAATTTTTTAATAAGGTCTTTTTCTTGCATAATTTCTTCTACTACA
>CAZEMH010000045.1:0-1525 GCA_964513365.1 uncultured Candidatus Saccharibacteria bacterium | reverse complement strand
TTAAAAAAAGTAATAAGATTAACCGAACTATTATTGAGACTATTGCCAGAGAATAGAGGGTGGGGAAGATGCCCTGTCTTTTCATCTCATTGGCGATTAATCCAGGAATTATATAGCCTATACTGCGGAGTTCAATGCCAGAAATGGGTATTCTAATAATAATTTCTTCTATTAACCATTTTAATAAAAAACCAATAATTACCATATAAAAAAATCTGCGCCGTCCATATATAATTATATAGTTAGAAAATAAAATTACTATAAAATAAGTTAGTAAAGAAATTATTAAAGTAATTAGTATTCTCAAGGGTTGATTTAAAAATAATGCTATATAACCAGGTACTACTATTCCACCGGGAGATAGGCCAACAATTTCATAGAAGATAAAGCTAATTATTATTCCTGTTGCCATAGCCTGGTAGATCATTTTATTTCTCCAAATTTGTTAAAATATTCAATTAATTTTTGCCCCATACCTTTGGTATTTCCAAAACCTATAAGTACTCCGTTATTATTGATGTATTTTAGAACAATTTGTAAAATCTTTTCAGGGTCTATTATTCTTTCTAAGTTTAATATCTTATCAGGGGGTACTTTTAATTTTAAAAGAGTCCTTTCAGTTAATTTGCTCAATTGTCCCACCAATATTATTTTATAAAGTTTAATCTCCTTAGCTAAAATATGGGCAAATTGAATGGCCCGAAAAACTCGATCGTCTCGATTATTAATTATCCCTATTACTGGCAGATTGTTTAAATGCAGTCTTTTATTAATATCTTTCCAGATTAATAAAGTGGAGATTCTATCATTGGCTGCAAAGGCATTGATAAAAAATAAACTTTTTCCGTTTTTATAAAATTTATAAATCTTTAGAGCACCAGGATCTGGATTGGCTTTTAACATACCCTTTAAAGCAATTTCTTTTTTTATACCGATAATTTCGTTTACTCGAAGAGCGAGGGAAACATTTTCTTTAAAATTCATATATTTAAATTTTTCTATTAATTTATTAGAAATATCATCTGGGTGAGCTAAAATTATTTTGGTCTTTAGTTTGCCAGCCTGTTCCTTCAAAATGGGGAAATAATCTTTTTCTGCAGTTACTAATATCCCCTTTTTAGGGATGGTAAGTTTTAATGACTCAGCCATATTGGTAAATCCTGGTCCAATATCTTCTAAATGGTCTTCACGCACATTAGTAATAACTCCGATGGTTGATTTAACTATTTTGTGTTCGGAAACCCATTGTAGTTCCGGGCTAACTGCCATGCATTCTAGTACTAAAGCATCCACCTTTCTTTTTCTTGCTTCAATAAAAATCCTAACTTGCTCAATAATATTAGCGTTCCCTCTTCGTTTGATGGGTATTTCGTTTCCATCTTCTAATATCAAGCGAGGCATAGTTCCCGTTGTCTTAGCCAATACTTTAAATCCAGCTTCTCTTAAACCAGCTGCTATTAAACGAGTAGTTGTTGACTTACCTCGAGTCCCATTAACGTGGATACGAATAGGAATTTTCTTTACT
>CAZEMH010000044.1:0-1537 GCA_964513365.1 uncultured Candidatus Saccharibacteria bacterium | reverse complement strand
AATAATGAGTATATGTGCAACTATAGGGAAACCAATAATTTTAAAAATTCCCGCGTGCATTCATGATGGTTTTGTCGCATTTAAAAATTTGTCGAACGATGTTGATACTGAATTTTTATATTATTATTTAGAATTTAGAAAAAAAGAAATTGGGGAAATGAGACAAATAGGAACCCAAGGGAATCTTAATAGCAAATTAGTAGCTTCGTTTAAAATTATTAAACCTCCACTCCACGAACAAAAACTTATTACCTCTGTTCTCTCCCAGATAGACGAAACCATAGAAAAAGAACAGAAATACAAAGAAAAACTTGAAAAAATAAAACAGGGCTTAATGGAAGACCTCTTAACCGGTAAAGTAAGAGTTAATCATTTAATTAAAGAAGGTGCTGAAAGTGTATAAAAAATTGGATGAAGAATATTATGTGGAAAATCCCTTTTTAGCACATCTACAAAAATTGGGCTGGCAGATTTTCAGACAGAACAAAGATAATCCCGAGGATGTGAAAGAGATTAAATCTTTTAATAGCTCCGGTGAACCTGTTTATGGAAAAAGTATAAAATTCAGGGAGAATTTTAGAGAAGTAATTCTTGAAGAAGAACTTAAAAATTTAATAAAAAGAATCAATCGTTGGATAGAAGAAGGCCAGATAACCGAAGTTGTAAGAAGAATCACCATACCGCAGTCAAATTCACCTTTAGAGGCCAATAGAGAAATTCATGATTTACTTCTTGAAAATACATCGGTCTTCGAAAACAGAAAAACAGGAGAAAAAAGCCCATCTGTTAGATTTATAGACTTCAAAAATCCCCAAAATAATTCCTTCATTGCCATCTCTCAGTTTAAAGTTAATGTCCCGGGTACAGAAAAGCATATTATTCCCGATATCGTCCTCTTTGTTAATGGTCTACCTCTCGTAGTTGTGGAATGTAAATCGCCAGTCATAGCTGACCCAATGAATGAAGCATTTATCCAGCTTTTAAGATACCAGAATAAAAGAGGAGAAAAAGAAGGCAATGAAAAACTGTTTTGGTATAACTTGTTTATGGTAATTACCTCCAGCCAGGAAGCAAGATGTGGCACAATTACCAGTGGATACGAGCATTTTGTGGAATGGAAAGACCCATATCCTTATTGCCTGTCGGATATAAGCGAGGATAAAAACATCACCAATCAGCAGGTTCTTATTCAAGGGATGTTTTCCCAAAAAAATCTTCTGGACATTCTTCATATTTTTACACTATTCAAAAAAAGTTCTGATGGCGGTGTTGACAAAATAGTTTCTAGATATCAGCAATTCAGGACAGTAAAGAAGATTATTAGAAGGATAAAGGAAGGCAAAACGCCTAAGGAAAAAGGTGGCACTGTCTGGCATACACAGGGATCCGGTAAATCACTTACCATGATGTATACTGTCAGAGCTATGTATCGGGACCCTGAATTAAGTAAATTTAAAATTGTCTTTGTTACAGACAGAAAAAATCTTGAAGAACAGTTAAGAGATACCTCGAAAAGCGTGGGATATACTGTTAATCT
>CAZEMH010000043.1:0-1543 GCA_964513365.1 uncultured Candidatus Saccharibacteria bacterium | reverse complement strand
TTAGTTAATTAGTTAATTGCTGAGCAATATTTCTATAATTTTCGCTGATGTTTTTCCATCTCCAAATAATTCTTTAGAATAGTTTTGTTTCTGGGGATGGAAATTAATGATCCTTTCTTCTATCTTTTCGGGATCTACTCCCACTAATTGATTAACGCCTTGTTCGATTGTCTCTACCCATTCAGTATTTTCTCTAAGGGTTATGCAAGGAACCTTATTAAAATAAGCTTCTTTTTGAACTCCTCCTGAATCAGTAACAATTTTTTTTGCATTTGCCTCTAAGCAAATCATATCAAAATATCCTACCGGGTCTATAATTTTAATATTCAGCCCAATATATTTTTTAAGAGATTTATTCTGATTTATTTTTTTCTTGGTTCGAGGGTGCAAAGGCAATATTATTTCTTCTCCGGAATTGGTTAATCCCATAAAAATATTTTTTAAATTTTTAGTATTATCTGTATTGGAAGCTCGATGAATAGTGCACAATATAAATTCTTTAGGTTTAAAATTTAATTTATTTAATATCTCAGAATTTCTCTGGGCTTGGTCTTTATAATATAAATATGTTTCCAGCATTATATCACCCACATTATAGACACTCTTAGTTATCCCTTCTCTTTTTAAATTGTTAACCGCAGTTTCTGTGGGACAAAATAATATTGTAGATATCGCATCTGAAACTACTCGGTTAATTTCTTCGGGCATTTCCCGGTCATAACTTCGTAATCCTGCCTCGACATGAGCTATGGGTATGTGGAGTTTAGCACCAACCAGAGCACCGGCAATAGTAGAATTAGTATCTCCATATATTAAAATAAAATCTGGCCATTCTTTAAGAACAACATCTTCAATCCCCATCATCATTTTTGCAGTTTGTCGAGCAGGGGTATCAGAGCCCACCTGAAGATTGTAATTGGGAGTGGGAATATCTAATTCAGAAAAGAAATCATCACTCATATTATTATCATAATGTTGACCAGTATGCAATATAATCTCTTTTACATTGATATCAGGCATCTTTTTTAAATATCTGGATAAAGAAGCAGCTTTAATAAACTGCGGTCTCGCCCCGATTACAGATAGTATCTTCATATTTATTTAACCCCATTAAATTAATTGAATAATTGGTTAATTTGCTATTTGATTTGTTTATCCCACATAAAACTTTTGATTTTCAATTAATTGTTCTTCGGGCACGTCTCGGATGATTCGGGCAGGTGAACCCATTACAATTTTTCGTGGAGGGATATCTTTAGTAACTATGCTGCCAGCAGCTATTAGGGCATCCTCGCCTATAATTTTACCGGGAAGGATTACCGCATTTGCCCCAATCCGCGCGCCTTTTTTAACAGTAATTCCTTTGAAATGCTTAAATCTTTCTTCTGTTCTGCCTAAATAATTATCATTGCTGGTAACTACGCCGGGAGCGATAAAAACGTAATCTTCTAATTCTGAATAAGCAGTAATATAACACTCACTCTCTAATTTACAACATTTGCCTATTTTAACGTAATTTTCAACAGTTACTCCTCTACCTACA
>CAZEMH010000042.1:0-1550 GCA_964513365.1 uncultured Candidatus Saccharibacteria bacterium | reverse complement strand
CGCTCTACCATTGAGCTACCGCGGAATATAAATTTATTATAACATTCGCTATCGCTAAAATCAATTAATTTTGCTTTAACAATTAAAATATTTAATTCTTAAAAGTATTACAGATTAATTCCCCTTTCAATCCTGCCAAGGCTTCTTGAGCAGCAATTTCCCCAGCTTTTATTAATTTTTCCCCTTTAACAACAGCGGTTAAACGCACTGGAGGAATATCTGGCTTAATAACTATATCCGCGTCTTTAACATTTTCATCAGCCAAATGATAACGTAAAAGATTAACAGATTGTTCTAAAATCTGGGCAATATTTAATGAATTTTTTCTATGCTTTGGAGAAAAATAAACAAAATCCAAATTTACAGCAATTACTATATCAGCACCCATTTGGCGAACTATTTTTACTGGGACAGGCATAGAAGTACCTCCATCTACTAAATAATAATCTTCATAATGAACTGGCTTAAACAAACCTGGAATTGATCCGCTAGCCCTAATAGCTTTTATTAATTCTCCACTATCAAGAATAATTGTCTTAGCAGTAATAATATCTGTGGCTACAGCTTGAAATGGAATTTTTAAATCTTCGATTTTCATTGGTCCTATGTGTTTTTTTAAATATTCAATGGCTTTATTTCCTCTAACCAGCCCTTTAGACAGGGAAATATCCGTAAAGATATTTAAAAAGTCAAAATAGTTAAATTCTTTAGCTAATTTTTCAATTCCATAGATGTCTTTTGTAGCAGCATACATTCCGCCAATAAGAGCTCCAGCACTAGCTCCAGCTATATAATCAATAGGAATATTATTCTCTACTAAATATTTAATAACTCCTATATGAGCTAACCCCTTAGCTCCCCCGCTACCCAAAGCTAAACCTATCTTTTTTCTAGAACTAAGCATAAAATGTGGTTGAATTTCAATTATTTTTTTTATCAAACAAGTTGTTGGTTTTAGCAGCTATTGGACCTTTGGCTTTGGAATAAAGTGATTTTTTTCTTTTGTTGTATGGAACTTCTGCTGGTGAAGATAAAATTTCTACTGCTATCTGACAAATATGCATATCAGGATATAAAGCTACTGGTAAATTAGATTGGTTGCTAATTTCTAATGTTAAGGTACCTTCAAATCCAGGATCAACAAAACCAGCTGTATGCACTAAAATTCCCATTCTTGCCAATGTACTCTTGCCTTCTACTTTTAAAACCATATCATCAGGCACTTTTATATATTCTTTAGTGCTGGCTAATATAAAATTATTAGGATGAAGAATAAAAGCCTCGCCAGATTTAATCTTTTTAGTGATAATAAAATCTTTGTCTGGCATCCCCTTCTTTGTATCTAATAGGCACTGCTTTGTAATATTAAAACTTTTAAAAACAGGCCCTAATTTTAAATCAATAGAAGCAGGACCTATCTGATTTTTGTTTAATCTTGGATTAAAAACAAGCTTCTTGTTTTTAATTACTTTTTTTATATCTCTGTCTGAAAGAATCATATTATTTTTAATTTTACACCAACAGAAAAAGATTATCAAATAAAAATGGCG
>CAZEMH010000041.1:0-1681 GCA_964513365.1 uncultured Candidatus Saccharibacteria bacterium | reverse complement strand
TAAATCTTTTAATTTTTTAATAAGGTCTTTTTCTTGCATAATTTCTTCTACTACACAAGACGTAGAAAAGAGAAATTTGTTACAGTTTCTTCTATTTTCCAACCAATTCCGAATAAATTAAATCTTTTTTGTTTGGTCCCCAAATATGGGTACCTTAAGAAACAATCTTCATATTAATCATTTTTCATTCTCTAAAGCTAATCTAAGCAAAAATAGAGTTTCTGTCTTAAGTTTTGTCTTAACCCAATTTTTTTGTTTCTCGGTTAACAACTCCCCCATACCAGCAAGAATATTCCTATTATCCATTTGACTTAATGCTTTGATACATTTTTCCAAGAATCTTTTATATGGCATACCCATACGATTTTCTATGATCTGTTTATTTATCGGCCAATCATGCTCAAAGAAAAAATATACGTCAAAAATATCCCTGTTTGTTTTACCAATTCGCTCAAGCATAGCTACTAATTTATGAGCTGCCATATCTTCTCTGTTCATTACTTTCATTGGTATACCAAGATATGATTGCACATTATATTTTGACCCAAAACTTCTTCGATTAATTTCAACTTTAATATTCTGCGCATTTTTTTCTTTTCTATCATAAGAAAGAATAAAAAGTAAATTGAATCTTTTTATTTCCGCTTTTTTTACTGTCCCATAATTTTCCAAGATTGTTTTAACGCGATTAAAAACATAATCTTCTTTTTCAACATCTAATAAATCAAAGTCCAAATCTACAGAAAATCTATCAAGCTCATAAAAAAGCATAGCAGCTGATCCTCCTTTAAACCCCAAAAGTGGACTTATTGTAGGGTCGGAGAATATACTCTTGAGAATTTTAACTAAAATATTTTTGTGTTTTGCAATATTAAGAGACATATCTTTATTTTAAATTCTTTTTAAAATCTTCGTGGTACATCTTAACCATTTTTGCCATTCGTTTGTTGCCTCCATAAATAGGCAAAATTTCATAAACTTTAGCCCAATCTAATGATGATAGATTATCAAAATGATAATCCTTATATATATAAATAACATCTAAAAACGCTCTCTCTGGTGAAGCAATACTGTAATTTTCTCTTAATTCTATCCCCTCTTTATTTGTTAAAATCTCGTCCTTAATTTTATGAAAAGAATATGTTTGTCCATCACATTCAATTTCTTTTGTTTGGTAAGAAGCAACAAAGATTTGCCCGTACAACTGAAAAGTTATCCCTGCAGAACCTAATACTGTTTCAAAGCTAATATACGAAGGGGTATAAATCTTTGTGGCTAATTCATATTTATCGTAATGTTTGTTTTTAGAATAAATGCCTCTGCGTATAGAATTTATCTTACCAACTTTTATATAGCGATGAATCTTCTTCTTGACAAAATTCGTATTGGTTTCTCCCCAAAGTAAAACCAAGTCTTTAAAAGTAAAAACTGTTTTTTTTGATCTCATTAATATCATTAGATAGTCTTTTCTCATAAATTCTATTATTTATTCATTCTTGGTACCCATATTTGGGTACCTTTAGCGTAAATTATACACTTCTTAGCTATATAAATCAATACATATAATTTAATAACAAATAATTCTGTAAATATTATGCTTCTAATTGTTTTTTTAACGCCTCTAGCGCTCTATGGATTATTACCCTTACATTACCTTCTGTTTTTTTTAATATCTGAGCAA
>CAZEMH010000040.1:0-1710 GCA_964513365.1 uncultured Candidatus Saccharibacteria bacterium | reverse complement strand
TGAAAATCCTGAAATATGAGTAAAAGTCTTTTACAGAATTTTTGCAAGTTATAATATATTATTTAACTCAAGTTTCGCACTTGAGAATTTAGCTTAGAATAAAGGGAAATTATTTAAAAAAAGAGTGGCAAAAAACTCCATAAATTATTATATTTAAATAAGTTACAATAAACAAATAAAAAAGGAGTTTTTATGCCACAGGTTAAAGATATTAGATTTTTAAGAGAATTGCAAGACTTTTTTTGCGAGGATAAAAAGGCTTCTGAAGTTATTGTTGATTTATTCAAAGGATTTTATATTTGCAAAACAGCTCAGAAATTTAATGAAGTTAAGGAAAAAGGATTTCAGCCGGTACATGTTTTATTGATTTTACTTATTTTCCCTTTTGTGGGGATATGCAGTGTCTATGCTTTATATAAATCTGGATATTCATTTTTAACTGAGATGGAAAAAGATGTTTATTATCGTCTGAAGAATAATGAAAAGATAGACTGGCGGAAATTACTGTATTCATTTGTAAAGAGGTCAATAAAGATTATAGAAGAAAGAAGGGATTCTGATGAGGAGAAAAGAGGCGTCAATTCTCCAAAATGTTTAATAGTTGATGATACGGCATTTCCAAAAAGAGGGAAGAAAATAGAGTTTATAGGGAAAGTATTTGACCATGTACGGCAGAACTACGTATTAGGATTTAAAATGTTAGTAGTAGGTTATTGGGATAGTCGGAGTTTTCTTCCTTTGGATTTTTCTTTTCATCATGAGAAAGGGAAGAATAAAAAGAGACCTTATGGATTAAAGAGAGGAGAGTTAAAAAATCGATATAGCAAGAAGCGTGACAAAGAGCTTCCGGGTTATAAGAGGGAGAAAGAGCTTTCAACAAGTAAGATGACAAATGCCCTGCTTATGATTAAAAGAGCGATGAAAAACGGCTTTATAGCAGACTATGTTCTCACAGATAAATGGTTTCTATCAGAAATGTTCATTAAAGAAATCAGGAAGATAAGAAAAGGAATAGTACATGTTATAGCATCTTGTAAAATGGATAAACGCAGATATGAGTATCAAGGGAAAGAATATACAGCCAAAGAGATATTGAAGAGCATAAAACATAAGAAGAAGCGTTCAAGGAAACTGAAAGCATTTTATATAGAGCTTGACGTAAAGTATAAAGGAATACCGGTAACATTGTTTTTCAATAAATTTTCCGGACATAAGAATTGGGAATTATTGATAACAACACATAACGGTTTGAATTTTCAAAAAGCTATTAAGATTTATAGTCTCAGATGGACAATAGAAGTGTTTTTCAAGGAATCGAAACAATACTTAAATTTAGGCAAAAGTCAATCACAAGACTTTGACGCTCAAATAGCAGACACGACAGTAAGTATGATACAATATATAATGCTCAGCCTACAAAAACGCCTCTCGTCTTATGAGACAATTGGAGGTATTTTCCGGAACATACAAAAAGAAATGATGGAATTAACGTTAGCAGAAAAACTGTGGAAATTGTTTTTAGAACTACAACAAGAAATGGCAGAGATATTCGAAATCGATTTTCAGGAATTAATTCAGAAAATATTATATAATCCCAATTATGAGGCAAAGATTCTAAAAACGCTTCGCATTTGGAATGAAAAAAGTAACAATGAATGTTTTAATAAAGCTGCTTAAATGATCAAAATGGAAAATGATAATATACCATTG
>CAZEMH010000039.1:0-1743 GCA_964513365.1 uncultured Candidatus Saccharibacteria bacterium | reverse complement strand
TGGTTATAATCATAATATTAATTAAATTAGTAAATCCTAAATCTTATCTGATTTGGTAATTAAAATATCCCTCTTTAAAATTATATTTATGGTATAGGTATAGAAAAATATGTGAATGGGTTCTGATATTATTCGCGGGGGCATTAATACTTTCCAGGGAAGTCCGAATAAAATATTCAAAAAATATGGTATCAAAATAATTGAAGTTATCACCTGACCCGCGGTAATAGCTATACCCAAATCAAAAATATTAGGTTCATCTTTTTTCATTAAAATCAAGATAGTCGCTGGAATTATCCCGGTCAAAGCAGAAGTTAGGGTAAAGTGAGGCATGTAGGCCCCCATAGGGTTGATGAAATATCCTAAAAGGTCAGAAAAAGCTCCAATTAATCCTCCAGCCAGAGGACCAAAGATAATGCCTCCAAAAATTATAGGTAATTTCCCCAGACCTATCCTAATACCTTCTACTCCTCCAATAGCAATACGCAAACTGGCTATCCGAGTCAAAATTATACTTAAAGCAATTAAAAGACCCATAGTGGTAATTTTATGGGATGATATTTTCATTTTGTCTTTTCCTCCTTGATATAGCATTTAAAATTGATATAGCTTTACATCTGCTACATCAAGAAGAGTCTAAAAGGCATTATTTTGATGTAGCAGCGGACGCGATGACCTACCGCAAGCCTAAAATTTTATTCCTAAAAAAATCTTTAGGCCTTTCGTTTAGAGACAACGTCCCATTCTCTAACACTTAACGCATGCCACCTACTCTGACTAAATATTCTATCTGTTTTGTATTCAGCTCACCTCCTTTGCATGTTGCAATTATTGTTTGTTAAATTAATTATTTTTTTACATCTATAACTTTAAAAAAAATGAAATCTATCTTCTTAAGTAAATGACATAAACTAAAGTATTTAATCACTCTTTTTCTAAAAATACCGTGTTCTTTAAAATTCCAATCCCCTCAATCTCTACTTCTACTATATCCCCTGCTTCTAATTGCCCAACTCCAGAAGGAGTTCCGGTAGCAATTATATCCCCTGGGAATAAAGTCATTATTTTAGAAATAAAACTGACTATTTTATCAACTTTAAAAATCATATTACTGGTGGAAGAACTCTGCATTAGCTGACCATTCTTATAAAGTTTTATTTGAAGATTATCAGGATTTAAATCAGTAGAAATAAAAGGTCCGACTGGCGCAAAGGTATCAAACGATTTAGCCCTGGTCCATTGTTCATCTTTCTTTTGTAAATCTCGGGCAGTTACATCATTAAAACAAGTATATCCCAGAATATTTTTAAAGACATCTTCGGGTTCAATATCTTTAACTTTATTTTTAATAATCACTGCTAATTCTGCTTCATAATCTAATTGTTTACTCATCTTAGGATAAATTATGTTATCATTATGAGCAATAAGCGTACTTGGTGGTTTCATAAATATCAATGGTTCGTTGGGAATTTTCATCTGAAATTCATTCGCATGGTCAAAATAATTTAATCCCACAGCTATTATTTTAGTCGGCACACAGGGAGCTAAAAATGTTATTTCTGATAAAGAATATACCTTTTTTATAGTTTTATGATTATTAAAAATATCACCAACTACTTCTCTAATTGTATTACCTTTTTCAAGTAATCCGTATCTTATATTTCCATTTTGAAAAAATCTTAAATACTTCATAAATACTCCCTCTACTTTTATATTAGAATAAATTATTATCCTACTACCTCT
>CAZEMH010000038.1:1656-1954 GCA_964513365.1 uncultured Candidatus Saccharibacteria bacterium | reverse complement strand
GGAGGTTCATATCTTTATAATGATGAAATGCAATATCATCGATATTTTGTAGGGACTCGTTCTCATAATACAATTAATATAGATAATTTAGATCAGATGATTTTGCTAAGGCGTTTTAAATGGATGGAGCGGGTTAAGGCAAAATTAATTCATACCGAAAAGAAAGGTGATGATTTTACTGGTATTGTAGGTGAGCAGTATGGTTATTGCCGTTTACCGAGTAAATTAACTCATCGTAGAGGATTATGGTCATTAAGTAACGGTATTTATATAGTAGTAGATAAAATAATCCAAAAGG
>CAZEMH010000038.1:0-1646 GCA_964513365.1 uncultured Candidatus Saccharibacteria bacterium | reverse complement strand
TGTATTGCAATGGCTTTTGGGTCCTTGGGAAATAAATTTAAAGACTAAAAATAATTGGCAGGAAATTGTTCAAAATATTTCTTGTGGGAAATACAGTTTATATTTAAATATTTTTAATGAGCAAATGGATATTGTTAAAGAGAAAGATTTAAGCGTAGTTAAAGGTAGAGAAGGAGAAAATCCCAGGGGTTGGGTTTCTCGTTATTATGGAGAACGCAATGCTGTTAATTCAATAGAGTTGGGAGTAAATACTGAGAAACCAGTTTTTTTTATTAGCATTTTTGCTCCTTCAGAATTAGGTTTAAACTTTTCCTTAGAAAATTCAGAATTGATTATAAATTTTGAACAAAAATTACGGAAAATAAATTTAGATAGATATTTTAGCTAAGATTAATACTAAGAACAAGATTGAGATTAGGAGTTGTTAATGTCAGAGATATGGATGATTAATCATTATGCTATTTCTCCCGATTTACCGGGAGGTACGAGGCATTTTGATTTTGCTTGTGAATTGGTTAAAAAAGGATATAAGGTAAAGATTTTTGCTTGTGATGTTATTTTAGGAAAGAATAAAGAACATGCAAAATTAGAAGAAAAAGAATCTTATTCTGTTGAAAATATTAATGGAGTAGAATTTATTTGGGTAAGAGCAGCTACTTATGAGCGAAATAATTGGCGACGTGCATGGAATATGCTAACTTTTTCTTATAATTGCTATAAAGTAGGATGTAAATTTAAAGACAAGCCAGAAGTAATTATTGGTTCATCCCCTCATCCTTTTGCTGCTTTTGCTGCAGTTAGATTAACGCGAAAGTTAAAAACTAAATTTTTTTTAGAAGTGAGGGATCTTTGGCCTCAGGTTATAGTTGATATGGGTAAATTAAATCAATATCATCCCATCACTCAAGCTATGCGATTATTAGAAAAGTATCTTTATCGAGCAGCTGATAAAATAATAGTATTAGCAGAAGGCTCAAAAAATTATTTAATAGGGAAACGAGGGATAAAGGAATCTAAAATATTATATTTGCCTAATGGAGTACATCTAAATAATTTTTCCTATAAAGAAGATAGGGATGCTTTAAGGAAACTTTATAATTTTAATAAATTTACTTTAATTTATACTGGGGCACATGGACCAGCTAATTCTTTAGATACCATTTTAAGGGCTGCTGATAGATTAAGAGAAAATAAAGATATTGAAATTGTATTAGTAGGAGACGGCATATTAAAAGAAAGACTTTTAAAACAAGCTAAAGAGATGAGATTAGATAATGTTAGATTCTTTGACCCTGTTCCTAAAACTGAAATTCCTGGAATATTAAGTGCTGCAGATGCCGCAATAATTACTTTAAAAAAAGTAAAAGTCTTTTCTTATGGAGTAAGCCCTAATAAATTATTTGATTATATGGCAGCAAGAAAACCAGTAATTTGTGCTGTAGAAGGAGAGATGGCTGAAAAGGTTGAGGATATAGGATGTGGAATTAGTATTATCCCCGAGGATGATAAATTAATGGCGGAGGCGATTATTCGTTTAACAAATTTATCTGCAGGTAGACTTAAAAAAATGGGGGATAATGGTTATGAGGAAATAAAGAAGAATTATTCTCGGGAAAAATTAGCACAGAAATTGGTTGGTTTAATTG
>CAZEMH010000037.1:0-2006 GCA_964513365.1 uncultured Candidatus Saccharibacteria bacterium | reverse complement strand
TTAGATGAAATTCAAGAATTGCCAGGATGGTCCAAATTCTTAAGAAGAATCCATGAAGGAAAACGAGCGAAGGTCTATGTTACTGGCTCCTCATCAAAACGCTTGTCACGAGAGGTGGCGGCAGAGCTTACAAGATTATTTTAATCTTATTTTTTATAGAATTAAAAACACATTTCTTATGAAAGACCTCATGAGATACTTTCTCATAATTTTTCTCGGTTATTTTCTGTGCGTAAGTATCATACTTTTTTGTCTTCAAGGGGAATTAAAAATAGAAAAAAGGCCCTCTTTTCAGCTATGTCAGAATTAGGCATTAACAATGCTACTATTATTACAGAGGATGAAAAACTGGTTTTAAAAGAAGATAAATTTTATATTGATGTTCAGCCTATTTGGTTATTATGGTTAATTGAATCCTAAGGGATTTTGTAGAGACAACCACAGAGAAGTTGGTTTAGAATTTTAAAACACTACTTGACAACAAAATATTTTTCTTTTAATAATTTTTTGTGCACTAAACTGCACAAAATTTTAAATTTTTGTTCAGTTTATTTCAAAATATGGAAAAGCATTTAATTAAGCAGATACTTTTGGAGCAAAGGGAAGAAATTAATAGGATTTTTCAAGAAAAAATCATAAAAAGGGAAATTGAGGAAACTGTTAGTGACCTTTTTGCCTCATACTTGATCAAAGTAATTATGGGAGTAAGAAGGTGCGGGAAGTCTGTGTTAGCGCATAGGCTGCTAAAAGATAAAAAATATGGCTATGTTAATTTTGACGATGAAAGGCTAGTTGGGACAAAGCCTCAGGATTTAAACAATTTTTTAGAAATTTTAAATGAAATAGAGCCAGAACTCAATTATTTATTATTTGATGAAATTCAGAATGTTGAAGGATGGGAGCTGTTTATTAATCGATTAAGAAGAAAGGGATACAATATTGTTATTTCAGGTAGCAATGCCAAGCTTTTAAGTAAAGAACTAGCTACCCACTTAACAGGAAGGCACTTTAAAATTGAACTTTTTCCGTTTTCTTTTAGAGAATTTCTGATTTACAAAGGTTTTTCTGTAAAAGAAAAGGACTTTTATATTACTGAAAAAAGGGCTCAGATTAAAAGGCTACTTGAAGAGTATCTAAAATTTGGTGGTTTCCCTGAGGCTTTAAAACTGGAGCCCAAAAGCCAGTACTTAAGAGAACTTTATGATAAAATAATTACAAGGGACATCATTTTAAGATATAACATCAGATATGCCAGAGACTTAAAGGAAATTGCCCTTTATGCCATTTCTAATTTTGCCAGTAGAATTTCTTATCATAAAATAAAAAACATTTTTGAAATAAAAAGTGTACATACGGTAAAAAATTATCTTGCTTATTTAGAAGAAGCCTATCTTTTGTTTCAAATCAGCCCATTTTCTTTCAAATTAAAAAGGCAGTTTAAGCAGCCTAAAAAGATTTACGGTATAGATACTGGCTTAATAAATGCCCTTGTGCCCAAAATTATGCAAAATTATGGAAGGCTGATGGAAAATCTGGTGTGTTTGGAGTTAAAACGGCAAGATAAAGAAGTTTATTTTTACTCTCAGCCTAATTATGAGGTAGATTTCCTGATAAAAGAAGGTTTTGAGATAAAACAACTTATTCAGGTTTGCTATTCTCTTAAAGATGAAAAAACCAAAAAAAGAGAGATTAAGACCCTCTTAAAGGCCTCAAAAGAATTAAAATGCGATCATCTCCTCATTATCACTTGGGACGAAGAAGGAGAAGAAAACGTTAATGCCCAAAAAATTAAAATTTATCCTTTATGGAAATGGTTACTTACTGTCTTTTCTTTCTAAACTATTTTTTAAGTTTAACACATTAACACCTGTCTGCCGACAGGCAGGGTTGATATTATAATTGCCGCCTTTGCATGAAACAATCTAGTTGCACTATTTTTATCCTATCGGTATAAAATAATCAATGCTACGCATCACTGGCACCTTAATCTGGTATTACTATGTTTG
>CAZEMH010000036.1:0-2016 GCA_964513365.1 uncultured Candidatus Saccharibacteria bacterium | reverse complement strand
ATATTAACTCCATCTTCCAAGAATAATAATTTTTCAAGCGGTATTTGGTCACTAATCGGTACATCCTATGGCCGGAGTAACCCCTTCTTTTAATAATTTAAACAACTCCTTTCGATTTTTTTCCAATGCATTTTCCTTCCAAAATATAACTAGAAAATTCCCAGTCTAAATTAATCACAAAAAGCAATGGCTTCAATCTCTATATCCGCATCTTTGGGAAGACGGGATACTTCCACACAGCTCCTGGCAGGAAATTGACTGGTAAAGTATTCACCATAGACCTTGTTAATCCGGGAAAAATTATTCATATCCTTAAGAAAGATGGTTGTTTTTACTACGTTCTCTAAATCAACTGAGTAAGATTCTAAAACTGCCTTTAAATTTTCTAATGACCTTTTTACTTGTGCTTCAATCTCCCCTTTTACTATTTCTCCAATAGCAGGGTCAATAGGTAACTGACCTGAGACAAATATCAAATTCCCAATTTTTAAAGCAGAAGAATAAGGTCCTATAGCTGCTGGTACTTTTTTACTAATAATAATTTCCTTTTTCATAAATACTCCTTTTATAAATTCTTAATTTATTTACTGGTTTTTATTTCTTCTAAATAATTATAGATAGTAAAACGTGATACATTAATCTCTTTAGCAAATTGAGTAATTGCCCCTTTAATTAAAAAAGCTCCTTTTTCGTCAGCTATCTTTGCTACCATTAACTTATCTTTTTTTTGCATTAGAGAAACTGGTTTGCCAATTTTTTCAATTGCTTCTTGGATAATATTTTTCAGAACTTCATTCACATCACTAGTGAAAGTTTCAATATCCCTCTCTGATTTTTCCTTATCCAAATCAACTGCGGTACAAAATTCATCCATTACTTTATAAAACATTGAATGTATAGTAATATCATAATTAATACATATGCAACCAATTATCTTTTTTTGATTATTCCTAATAAAAACTGTGGAAGATTTTAACATCTTTCCATCTTTTGATTTAGTTTTGTAATTAACAATCCTGTCTGTCTTTTTATTCTCATAACCATTCTTCTTCCAGACGGACAAGGCAAAATCGGTAATGGGGTCACCT
This sequence comes from uncultured Candidatus Saccharibacteria bacterium, assembly GCA_964513365.1. Taxonomy (GTDB): domain Bacteria; phylum Patescibacteriota; class Minisyncoccia; order UBA6257; family UBA6257; genus DAOVIY01. Next base: position 928 of record CAZEMH010000036.1, on the reverse strand, counting down.
ATTTTTCTTCCTGTTACGTGGCCATTCTCTATTGCCACAATAGAATGTTGAGGATTATGAAAATCATGAATTAATACTTCGCACTTATTACCAAACATTTCAGCGATAGTTTTAACTAGCGGGATATACTTCTCTAATTCAGGATTGTTTTTTTTATAAGTATCCATATAAGCTCCTGCAGATATTATATCGTTTACTAAAATATTGTAATACTTAACAAAAAATTGTATGTAATATTATAATAAACATTTTTTTGAGAAAAGTCAAATTTATTTATTTTTTATTTTTTTCTAACTACCCCAATAAAGTTTACACTAACATTTTTTTCTGTTTACCCTTTTCTAGTTTACCACTGCAATCCAAGCAAATATCCGAATGAGCCCACTCGTACCATATTTTTCTTCACTTTCGACATTTACACTTTACCATTTTAAAATTTCCTTTTTATCTTTAATGACATTTTTTTATTTTCTCTCCAGCGCCTATCCTAAGATATCACCGGGTAATTAGTGCGAATATTTAAATAATATTGCTGCAGCGGGAGATATTCCGAAGGTACCCGGAGATTAAAAGTAAAAAAGTATATACAAAAGCAAGGTAAATTGAAGGATAATTTGAGACAGATAGGTCTGTTCTAATTTTTGATACCCTCCGGCAAGCCGCAGGATCATTTATATATTTTTCTTCTTCTTAATATTATAGTGTAATAGGAGATATGATAATAGACAATTCTTTATTATATTTCAATCCTTCCGGATTCAGTCCACTCTTTTATTATCTCTCTCCTCTTTTCTCCCAAGACATCCTCGAGTAATTTTAAAGTTGTTCCTTATAATAGGAAATTTAGGGAAAAATGTTGTATTTACTTTTTTACCTTTAAAGCTAAGAGTTTTTTTCTTTTTTTTCTTCTTAGTTTCCTTTTCTTCTG
>CAZEMH010000035.1:0-2017 GCA_964513365.1 uncultured Candidatus Saccharibacteria bacterium | reverse complement strand
AACTCTTGCTCATAAAGGAGTTTATATTTCTCTTCTAATTCTTCATATGTCTTTACTTCAAACCGACTATCTTTATTTTGAATTATTATTTCTTCAGCAAATTTTCCCTTACTATTTCTATATCCCTTAAAAATCTTAGGAAAATCATTTTGATATTTAAGATAAATCTTTTTCCAGCAAACATCTTTAAAATCATCTTGGATTTTTTCTAAATTTTCTTTCAGTTCGTTTAATTTATTTGATAATCTGCGGGTATTTTTTTCAATTTCATTACCTTCTTCGTTAAGTTGTTGAATCTTTTCTTCATTTTCTTTTGCTCCTCCTCCCATAGTAAAAATACCCATTAAATCATCTGGCTGATAAAAATATTCTTCAACGAAGTCTTCATTAAAAACCAATGTCTTTAGTTTTCTATCACCTTCGCATTCCAATGAACAAGAAGGAAAATACTCAGGCTTTGAGATAAATTTTGATAAAGTTGTTTTGCCTGTCCCATTGCTACCAAAAAAGAAATTAATCTTTCTTAAGTTACATATTTCTACTAATTCTGTATATGAGGCAATATCTTTTAATTTAATCTTTGTTATCATAAAATTCCACCTCGATTCTTACTTGATTAATTGCTTTTTCAGAAAAAGTCTTCGGGGTCTTTTCAATATCACATTTCATCTTCCCGATTAATTTTCTTAATCCCCCTGCTTATTGTAAAATAATGCACACCAAAATATTCTGCTATATCTTTTAGGATATAATCTTACTGGAGATGAGTTTCATATGTTGCTTGATTTTTTAACTTTTTTTATATTTAGATATCTCATTCAGGTATGGTCCTGCTATACTGCTACCATGTTATATCCTTTGTTATATTACAAGATCTCTTTTACTTTATAAAATATAAATTATCAACTTAGGCTACAACGTTATAATTGCTTTCTCTGGATATTCGTCCCATTTTCTGCCCAAAAAAATCCTGCCGTTAGCTTTTTTGTTTCTTTTTATTTCATCTGCCCCCCAAGTTCCCCATTGCTTAAAGAAAAAAGCGACCTCTTGGTTTTTACTTTGCTCAAAAATTTCAATAACCCATTCTTTTTTTAATGGCCTTGCCTTAGGTCCTGACTCGCCTCCGACTATACACCAATGAATGCCTGATAAATTTAACTTTCCTAATGGTCCTATTAATGGTTCGAATGAAACAAATTTTATAGTTACATCAATTTGTTTAAGGTAATCAATTCTATATTTATATTTAGCATTTTCTATGGTAACTCCCAACCAAACATTTTTAGGCACAGTCCTTTTAGAAAAATAATCTAACATTATGTTTTCTCTCTTTGTTAAAATTTGGTATGTATGTCGCGGTGTTGAAGAGATAACCTCAAAAATTCTATCCAAATATTCGTAAGGTATTTCCTCATGGAACAAATCGCTCATTGAGTTTACAAAAAATTTAGTAGGCTTTTTGATTTTTTTTGGTTCGTTTAATCTTCCAGGTAAAATTTTAAAACTAAATCCATCTTTATAATCTTTATTGCCCATTGCTTGTAATCTTTTTGCCATTACTTCTGCATAGCAATTAGCACAACCCTCAGATATTTTTGTGCAACCAATACTTGGATTCCACATAGCTTCTGTCCCTTCAATCTTTGTTTTTTTCCTATTTTATAATTCTCCTCTTTTTTACAACATTATCATAATTAACTAAAGGACTTCCATTATAATTAATTATGCCATCTTTTTTTAAGATTCTTAAAACCTCAATAGCATGTATGGGTATATTGCCTTTTTCAATCGTATAATAATATGCATCTTTATTTGTTTGAATCCTTCCCTCTAATACTTCTTCTTTAAATTTTTCTTGAAAGAGTTGTATGGTGGTTTTACCAAGCAATTCGGGAAATAAATTAAGTTGCTTTTTTTCTTTGTCATTATAAATATCATAGTTTGCGCTACCATTATTAGGATTTATCTTCCAAACTATACCCAGAAATTTATCTGCTGCTAAAATGTGTTTTGAGCC
>CAZEMH010000034.1:1703-2082 GCA_964513365.1 uncultured Candidatus Saccharibacteria bacterium | reverse complement strand
GCCAAAGCCATTTTTGAGAAAGAAGTTGCTAAAGAAACTTTGATGAGGCCAAAAGCAAGAGACTATATAAAAGGAGCTTATCAATCAATTCAAGAGAGGTACGAGAGAGCTTGCAGGTGGGTTGATAAATTAGGAAATACTATTGATCAAATTTACAATAAATATGGAGAAGCTGCTCCAGAGGCTTTTATAAAATACGCTCCTATTATTTTAGCTACAGCAAGAGAAGTATTAAACCAATTAGAATTTCTTAAAAGAGAACAGGAAAGAATTACTTTACATCAGAAGAATTTAATTTATTCGCCTATCCAGATTGTTAATATTGTTCATAAAAAATTAAATGAATTTGAAACAGAAATTGATTTTGATCATTACCTTT
>CAZEMH010000034.1:0-1693 GCA_964513365.1 uncultured Candidatus Saccharibacteria bacterium | reverse complement strand
AAGCAAGGTTATATTAAAATAATTAAAAAAATACCTGAAAATGAAGATGAAGACGAGACAACTGACTGAAGAACAAATTGAACACAAAAAAACAATGTTGGAACAAGAGAAAATCAAGTTAGAAGAATTGAAATTACAAGAAGACCAGATGGAAAAAATAATAGAAAAGAAACTTCCAGAAAAGAAAGCAAGAGCTCAACTCAATAGCATAAGAAATGAGATAAAAGTAACTGAAAGGAATATCAAAATTATAGAAAAGCAAATCCGTGAAAGACAGGAATCAATTCTTGAATAAACTTGTCTAATTAAAAATGAGAAAGCCTTGTCCAGTTTGTAACTCAAGAAAAACTAGAGAGAATAGAAAATACTTTGTATGTGAAAATTGTGGCTATATATTAAAAAAACAATTAGAAGATGAAGATATTAAACAAGCCTTTAGTAATCCAGAAACCAAATGAGACTATTGTTTATTTCAAAGTTAAGAGCAAAAAAATCTATGAACAAAGAATAGTTATAAGCAATAAGGAAATAGTAGATTGGAATTGCACTTGTGTATTCGGTTCAGCATATAGATTTGCAGAAAAATTTATGGTTAAAGATGTTAAATGTAAGCATATTAAATTATGTATAGATGAATTAAAAAAATTAGGATTGATAAAATGAAAATTGTTGATTTAGGAAATTTAGTTATTAAGAAAGACAGAAGAAAATGTAAAAATGAAGAAATATTAACAGCAGAAGATTTAGAGATTTATCTTAATGGAGAAGATATTTCAGGACAAACCAGTGAAATAATTATAAAACTAAAAGTTGACGAACCAATAAGTTTTACAATATATAATTATGCTTTAAAAAATGATTGAAAAGTTACAATTTTGGCTGAAGCTGAAATTAGTTTATATGAGTTAAAATGAAAAAGAAAAGAAAGTCAAGAGCAACAAAAGTAGTTAAAAAACAGAAATGTCCTCGTTGCCATAGAGAGAGAATGGAAACCATAATAACTTATCGAATTAATTATCCATTTGGAGTTAATTCGAAACCAAGACGCATTCCAATAAGAAAAACTAAATGGTGCCTTTGTGGATATGAAAAGAGGTCAAAATGGCAATATTAGGAATAGATGAATGTCATCGCTCAGATGTATTAGGAAGTTTGGTAGTGTGTGGGTTTATTTGTAAAGAGGAAGAACAGAAAGAATTATATGAATTAGGAGTTAGAGACAGCAAAAAAATTCAATATAAAATAAGAAAATTAGCTAAAATGCTTAAGAACTATCCCCATAAAATATATAGAATAAGTGCTGAAGAAATAAGTAATTGTAAAAATCTTAATGAGCTTGAAGGAAAATATTAATCTAAAATAATTAAATGGACAATTAATAACTATAAAATAGATAAAGTTTATATGGACACTATAGCAGTTAATCCAGAAACTACTAAGTTATATTTAGATAATTTTGATATTGATATGACAATTGAAAAACAAGCAGATGAGAAATATCCTTGCGTAATGGCCGCTTCTTGTATTGCCAAAGATACAAGTGATAAAGAAATGGAAAAATTAAGGAAGAAATTTAATTGTGGCTCAGGAGTTCCTTGCGATAAACAAACCCTCGAATTTATTAAAAATGCTATCCTTAATCAAGATGAAAATGCTCTTAAGATAATTAGAAAAAATTGGATTACTTATAGGA
>CAZEMH010000033.1:0-2181 GCA_964513365.1 uncultured Candidatus Saccharibacteria bacterium | reverse complement strand
AAACACCAATCTCAAAAAGCTTCTTTTTCAGTTTTACCAAATACAAGGAATGGAAAAGAGATCTTATTTAAATCATGAAATCCCCTTTTTTGAATATTTTTCATAAGCCCCTTTATGCCTTTGACATAAATATATCAAAGGATAGGTAGCCGGTTACGCCATTGGCTCACCATAATCTCAGGCGTCCAAATATAGGTTATGGATCAAAGCCTCCACTTGTTGTTTTTTAGATTTGCTAAGTTAAAACGGTCTTGCTTATAACTTAAAATAAAAGCCCCACCGTCAAAAACATGATATCAGATTACTTTTTTCTTGTCAAGACTCAAAATTAAATTTTTTATAAAACAAAAAGGACTGATCATTATTGTCAGTCCTATTTTGTTTATTCTTTTTCTACTTTTATTTTTATCTTCTTATTCTTGGCAACAGTTATTTTAGGCATCGTAATCTTTAATACTCCTTTTTTATAAGATGCCTTTACTTTTTTCTCATTCACTGCTGATGGCAATCTTACTAATCTTTCAAAACTTCCTTTCTTTATTTCCTTACGCCAATATTCTTTTTTCTTTTCTTCTTTTTCTTTTTCCGTAGACCCTTTTATTCTTAAATATTGATTTTCAACAATCGCTTCTATTTTTTTAGGATCAAAACCAGGAACACTTAATTCTGCTACAATTTCTTTATCTGTTTCATAAATATCCACTGCCGGTTTACTTAGTTTAATCGGAAATAATCGAGGAAACCTCAAGTCTTCTTCATCAAAGAATTTATCCATATCAAAAAAATCACTAGGAACTAAATTGTACATGATAGCTGAAAAAATATTTAATTTTATTTTCGACCTTTTCTGTATTTTAATTCAAAGATGAATAAAATGCAAATAAAAAATACCGTCGTTCCTTGGAGCAAGCTCCTTAAAACGACAGCATTTTTAGTATAACAAAGATAAAAATCTTGTCAAGTCCTTCAAAAACTCTATATATCATATTTTACTCAATACAATAAGAGATATCTATTGTATCACTTAAAATATTTGTACCTAAACCATCATTAGCAAGAACAACTGAATCATCGCCCCATGTTAAGTCAACATCACCTTCCTCTAAAGTTTTAAATTCCAAATGCGCCACTTCAGCAATTCCCTTGATACCAGGAAATGGTTGTATTGCTAAAATAATTATGGTTCCTTTTTCAACATCAACTTCTTTCAAAAACAAACTAAAATCAGAATTATCAAAATTAATAGCATTAAGGATTAATTTATCTGATGGATAATGTACAACCGCATGAACCAAATTTATACTTTGTTTCTCAGAATCCACCATTATATCAGCATTAACAAAATCATTAACTCTAATTCGTGGTTGTCCAAACATCTGTACCACAAAAATTGAAGAATGACCATTGTGCTTACCTTGTATTACAGCTAAACCTGTTTCGTTAAAATGATTATCTAAAATATTCTGCCGATGGCTAGGTGAGTCCATCCAAGCTTGTACTATGCCTTCTGGTGAATCAAAATCAACAGCCAAATTCTCTCCAGCATAAATAAAATCATAACCAACCTCATCAAACCAATACCATGGTGTAAGACCAGTTGGGCTATTATGATCAAAATAACCATTTTTTACCATGTCTGCTACCTTTAATTCCGCTGCTTTATTTAATTTAGAATTTAAGGTCAAAACTGGCAATGAATTGACTAATCGTTGTCTATTTATTTCTTCTAAAATTGTGCGCGAAAAATCATTCTCTTCAATAACACTATTACCTGAATCAATAGTAAAGTATAATTGCGCGCTATTCAAAGAAATAGGAACGGTTTGTCGTTTTATAACACTGGTTTTTACTTCTTCAGTTAAAACTACTGGCAAATTCTCTGCCTTTACTTCAATATCATTATTGATTGCCTGAGCAAAAATCGGAAATTGAAACCCAAGAATAATCGCTGTTATTATTGCATTTTTAAGAAATACTGATTTAAACATAAGAGTTCAAAGTGGAACTTTGAACTCTTCAATATAGCCCTTTACAATAAAAGGAATATATCAAAGAATAGATGGCCGGTTACGCCACTGACTCGCCATAACCTCAGGCGTCCAAATACAGGCTATGGGTCAAAGTCTCCACTTATTCTTAAATTTATTAAATTAAAACGACCTTGTTGTGAAGGTCGTAAAT
>CAZEMH010000032.1:1894-2206 GCA_964513365.1 uncultured Candidatus Saccharibacteria bacterium | reverse complement strand
TCCTAAGTCCTGTTTTATCCATAGATCGAATATTGTGTTTAAAAAATTTCCCCATTGTTGCGGATTTACTGTACGGTATGAAACTCCGCCTTTCCCTTCTGGTTCTACAATTGGAATAAACTGCATAAAAGTTGAACCTATTCTCTTCAGGAAGTTATATACTTCCTGAGGAGAATCCCCATTATCGCTTTGTACAACAGTCAGGGTATTGAAATCAACATTATGCTTTTTTAGAGTATCCAAACCCTTCATTACAGTGGAAAATGTTCCCACTCCGGAATGATCTTTTCTAAATCTGTTATGGAGCTTTTC
>CAZEMH010000032.1:1343-1884 GCA_964513365.1 uncultured Candidatus Saccharibacteria bacterium | reverse complement strand
CCAGTAATCATTTAACAGAATGCCGTTTGTTTGAAAAGCATTGGTAATTTTCATTCCTTTTCTTCTATATTTATTTTGAAAATCGATTGCTTTTTTATAGAAACCAATTCCCCTAAGTGTTGGTTCTCCCCCCTGCCATGTAAAATTAACTTCTGTTGTGCCATATGGTTGACTGTTTATATACTGCTTTACAAAGGTTTCAAGAGTATCTTCTGACATCCGAAAGTCTGTCTTTTTTTTATATGGAAAAAATTTTTCTTTTCCAAGATAAAAACAGTATTCACAGGCAATATTACAAACAGGACCAATAGGTTTTATTAAAACATGAAAAGGATAATCTGCTTTTTTCATATTATTTAGTATAAGCCATCCTTATTAAAATTACAAAAAAGTATAAACTTTAGGGGGGAGTTAGATAAAAAAATTAAACTTACGTTTTTTCTTTACTTTCACTTAATTTATTTTCTTTTTCTTTCTTAGCGCGATACTCGATACACGATACTCGATACGTATTGTTATTGTTAACTTTGGTGGGGTAGTT
>CAZEMH010000032.1:0-1333 GCA_964513365.1 uncultured Candidatus Saccharibacteria bacterium | reverse complement strand
TAAGCTATCCCTATTAAAATTACAAAACTAACAAAAGAAAGTATCGAGCATATAGCATATAGTATCGAGTAAAAACAAAGAAAAGTACCATAAGAAAACAAAAACAATAAATATTCTTTCAAAATCATAGCTCAAGGTGTAATTAAAAAGTTTATCCCCTGTACTATTTTTTCTTAACGCGATACGCGATACTCGATACGTATTGTTAGTGTAAACTTTGGTGGGGTAGTTAAAAAGAAGAATACTATCTTTTTCTATCTTCTTTCTTCTTTCCCAACTATACGCTCCACGCTGTACGCTCTACGCTATATTGTGACTGTTTTATATGCACATTATTGTGGTATACTGTTTCAAGTAAGATTAAAGGCAAGAAACGCCAATATTACAATAATATATTAAGGTTATAAATAATGGAACCAAAAGCTGTAGTACTCGTTATAATATCTGCTTTTATTCATTCCCTTTGGAATTTTATGTCTAAAAAAAGTAGAAATAAAATTGTATTTAATTGGCTAATGATATCGGCTGGAACAATTTTATATCTACCACTTTTTTCATATTATATCTTTACCAATAAAATCCAGATTCAATCTACAGGATGGCAATTGATAGCTCTAAGCTCGGTATTTCATATGTTTTATTTTTATTTTTTAGGAAAATCATATAGTTACGGTGATTTGTCAATAACTTACCCTATAGCCAGATCTTCACCTCTTTTTGTCCCCTTTTTAGCATATATATTTCTTAACGAAAAATTATCATTGATAGGTATTTTAGGAATAGCAGTGATATTAATCGGAATTTACTTGCTAAATTTTAACTCTTTTAACTTAAAACTATCTAAAAATGCAAAGAAAGCCATAATGTATGCTTTATTAACTGCAATATTTTCAGCTTTTTATTCGGTTAATGATAAACTTGGTGTTTCCTATGTTTACCCTTTTTGCTTTATTTATTTGTCCATTGCCTTAACGAGCTTTTTATATTTTCCCATAATTATTAGGAAAGATTATTTTCGTGAAATAAAAATTGAATGGAAGGTGAATAATAAACCGATTTTAATATCCGGATGTTTGCTTATTTTTTCTTATTTATTGATTTTATTTGCTTTTGCTATCGATAAGGTCAGCTATATAGTTTCCTTACGGCAGTTGAGTATTGTGTTTGGAGTCATGTTTGGAATCTTTTTATTGAAAGAGGAGCACGGAAAGAGAAGAATAATTGCTTCTTTAATAATGTTCATAGGTTTCTTTTTAGTAGTCATAGCCTAACAAAGAAAACCGTCCCCTGTATTACTTTACTGAGGCGATAAAAATATCCCCAATAGCCAAGA
>CAZEMH010000031.1:0-2260 GCA_964513365.1 uncultured Candidatus Saccharibacteria bacterium | reverse complement strand
TAGGAACAATGTCTATTGATGGAACAGTAAAAAAATCAGGATCCTTATATAAAATAGAAAGAGGAAAAGCTATTAAAGTTATTTCAAATATAACAATATCAAATGGCATAGCTTGGTCAGAAGATAATAAAACAATGTATTATATTGATTCTCCTACTAAAGAAGTAGCTGCTTTTGATTTTGACATAACAAAAGGGGAAATAAGCAATAAAAGAATTGCTGTTAAAATACCGGAAGGAGAAGGTATTCCTGATGGTATGACTATAGATGAAAATAATCATTTATGGATTGCTCACTGGGGTGGAGGAAAAATATCCAAATGGGATCCTATAAATGGCAGGAAATTAGATGAACTAAAAATTCCCGCAGTAAATGTATCCTCCTGTACTTTTGGCGGAGAGAACATGAATGAATTATATATTACAACGGCGAGATTAGAAAGTAGTGATGATATATTAAAAAAATATCCTCATTCCGGAGGATTATATAGAATGAAGCTTAGAGCTAAGGGAAAGAAAGCCTATAGATATAAAAAATGAAATATGGGGGATAGGATTTTATGAAAGCATTGGTAAAGTATAAAAAGGGGGTAGGTAATATGAAAATAATGGATGTGCCTATTCCTGAGCCTGATGATAATGAAGTAAGGATAAAAATAAACGCATGTGGTATTTGTGGGACTGATGTAAAAATAATAAAAGATGAATTTCCATATAATACCCCTGTAATTGTAGGGCATGAATTTTCAGGAAAGATTGTAAAACTTGGTAAAAAAGTTAATGGATGGAAAATAGGTGACAAAGTTGTTTCAGAATTACATACAGGAGCTTGTGGAGTCTGTAGATTTTGTCGAACTGGTAATTATCAAGCTTGTAAATTTAAACGATCTCCTGGTTATGGAATTAATGGGGCTTTTACTGAATATATTAAAATGCCAAGTTGGTTATTACATAGAATTCCTGATGGAGTTTCAATGGAAGAAGCCGCACTTATGGAGCCAGCAGCTATAGCAGCTCAAACTTTATTTAGAGCAGATGTCAAGATAGGTGATTTTGTAGTAATTTTTGGACCTGGACCAATTGGTTTGATTAGTGCACAAATGGCAATAATAGCGGGAGCTAGTAAGGTAATAATTGTGGGAAAAGAAATAGATAACAAAATTAGATTACCTTTGGCAAAAAAATTGGGAGTTGATCATGTTGTAATATAGACAGGGAAAATAATTTAGAAAATATTATAGAAGATTTATCTAATGGTGAAAAGGCGGATGTTGTTATTGAAGCTACAGGGTCAGAATTTGCCATTAATAAAGCTCTCGAAATTTTACATTGGAATGGAAGAATGTCTGTCGTAGGACTTTCGAATAAAATGAGATTAAATATTGATTGGAAAACGGGGAGTTTTAAAGCTTTAGATATTAGATTTAGTTTTAGTTCAAAATATTTAGATTGGGAGAAAACATTAAGACTTTTAGAAAAAAAGAAATTAAATTTAAAAGCTTTAATTACTCATGAGTTTGTACTTAATGAATGGGAAAAAGCTTTTCAAGTAATAGAAGAGGGTAAAGCAATAAAAGTTTTGTTAAAGCCAAATAAATAAAAAGATAAAGGTAAAAGAAACAAAAAGAGCTTTCTTCTTTAAATAGTAAATAAGAAAAAAGTTTTGGGGAAAATTAGTTAAAATTAAAGAGCAAAAAAGAAAAAATCAAATAGGAGAGAACTATATAAGATATGAAAACCAGCTTTATGACTTCTAATTTAAAACTTGTCCAAGGTGGTGTGGGTTTATTTGGTAATCTAAAAGTGGAAAAAGGTTTGTCTTTGTTTCCAGGTAATTTAGAAGAAGCATTTTCTGCTGCTAAAGAATTGGGATTTGATGCTGTAGAAATCTCTGTAGCAGATACTGAAGAAATTTCCTTATCCAAAGTGAAAGATTTAGTAAATAAGTACCAGATAAATATTTCTGCAATTGCTACTGGAGGAGCAGCAGTAAGGGATGGGTTAATACTTTCTTCTCCAGAGAAATCCATCCGTCAGGCAGCTGTCCAACGAATCAGAAAACATATAGATTTTGCTTCATATTTTAAAGCGGTGGTGGTGATAGGATTAATAAAAGGATGGGTAATTGGCAATTATTCTCAATCCGAGGATTATGTTACAGAATGTCTTAAAGAATGTAATGAATGTGCAAAAGAGAAAAACAAAGATATTTCCTTAGAACCTATTAATCGTTTTTAAGAGGATTTTTTTTTTTCTATTTT
>CAZEMH010000030.1:0-2296 GCA_964513365.1 uncultured Candidatus Saccharibacteria bacterium | reverse complement strand
TTTGGTTTTTAGTTCTGCATGTACTTCCAGTCCTATTGTTGGTTTAAATTCCATATTATTTAATAATCTTTTAGTATTATAACTAATATCCGCCGTCATTGCCAACGTTGACAAAATGATAATAAAAATGTATATTAAAAATATCTAAACTAACTCGTGTACATTGAAAAAATAAAAAAAAGAAAGGACGTGAGAAAAAATGAAAACCGGTATTTTTATTACTTTTGAAGGGGGAGAAAATTGTGGCAAGACTACTGTAAGTAAATTCCTTGTAGAAAAGCTCAACGAGATGGGGTTTCCTACTATATGGACAAGAGAGCCAGGAGGAACCAAGTGCCCTGTAGCAGAGAAAATTAGAGCAATTATTATAGATCCCAAAAATAAGATCTGTAATAAAACCGAAGCATTACTTTTTGCTGCTTCTCGAGCTCAACATGTCGTAAAGCTTATCCGCCCAAATTTAAAAAAAGGAATAAATGTAGTAAGCGATAGGTTTGTTGATTCTTCGTATATTTATCAAGGAATTGTAAGAAACCTTGGTATATCTGTAGTTAAAATCATTAACGACCTCGCTTGCGAAGGATTAAAACCCGACATAACCTTCTTGCTGGATTTAGACGTAGAAAAAGGGCAAAAAAGGACCCCTAAAAAGAAAAAAGACAGGATAGAACAAGAAGGCATAATCTTTCACCAAAAAATAAGGGATGGTTTTCTAAAATTGGCAAAGGAAAATTCAAAAATAATAGTTATAAACACTGAAATATCTGAAAAGGAGGTATGTAAGAAAGTTTTAAGACAAACTCTAGAAATAATAACGAAAGGAAGGAATGTATAATGAATAATAACTGGGAGAAAGAATTGATGCAAAGATTACGAATACTTTATTCTAGCGCGAGACAAAATAACAGAATGTTTCCAGAGCATGATTTAAGCCATGCTCTAAGAGTTAGAAATTTATGTCTTTACATAAATAAAAAGGATATTTTACATTCAGACAAAGAAATTTTAATATCCGCGGCGATGTTGCATGATCTCGGCTATATCTCAGATGATAGTGTAGGACATATCAAAAGCAGTATGCATTTCGCTAAAGGATTATTACCTAGAATAAACTTCCCAAAAGAGAAAATTGCTTCTGTGATATTCTGTATAAAAAACCATGATACTGTGCCAGGGAGACTAGGATGGAAAGAAAAAGTGCCAATGGAATGCAGAATCCTTAGAGATGCTGACGCGATTGAATCCCTTGGATGTCTTGGTATTATTCGTTATGCATCATGGGGAGGAAGACATCAAATGCCAATCTATAACCAAAAATCGCAAGAATTGGTTGATGATAAAAACAGGATTTTCCCTAACATCAATCTGATAGAGAATATCCGGATCCGAACCAAAGAATTGATGAACAGATGTTATACGAAGACAGGAATGGAAATAATGCAAAAAAAATTAGAAATCATGCAAAAGTTTATTTCTGAAATTGAAAGAGAAATAAACTTTGCAAAAAATTTAGGAGGTGAATAGTGATGATTATAAAGATTATTAGCCCACAAATTTTTATTGAAGAGCCAATTCATGGCGAAGAAATACTAAAAAAGATTGAGCGTTTTGGAAGAATCTCTCATAAAAGTGAAGAAAAGATAGGTCCTAAAACTGCTGAAATTTTTGTAAAAAAACTTTTGGAAATGGGGCATTATAGCGTCTTGGAACATGTAAGCATTTCCGTCAGATATATCTGCGACAGAGGAATAAGTCATGAATTAGTCAGGCACAGACTTGCTGCATATACCCAAGAATCAACACGTTATTGCAATTACTCAGGAATAATTCAGTTTATAAAACCCTTGTTTTACAAAAAAGGTACCAAAAATTATAGAATTTGGTATGAATCTTGTTTGGCATCAGCTAAAGCTTATAACACTTTAATAAAACAAGGAAGTAAGCCGGAAGAAGCAAGAAGTGTATTGCCTAATTCATTGAAAACAGAGATTGTTTGCACTTTTAACTTAAGAGAATGGATGCATGTCTTCAAAATGCGTTGCCAGAAAGGAGCGCATCCACAGATAAGAGAAATCATGATTCCTACTCTCCAAAAATTTCAAAGAGAAATTCCAATTATCTTTGATTACTTGGAGGTTAAAGAAGACATGAATCTCTCCTTCCCTTTCTATGCTGACTACTTGATTTAAATCAGCGAATTTAAATTAAAAAGCCCTCGGATACTTCATATAATCCAGGGCTTTTTTATATCTTTATATATCTATCCCTTTATCTCTATACCCATACTCCTCGCTGT
>CAZEMH010000029.1:0-2594 GCA_964513365.1 uncultured Candidatus Saccharibacteria bacterium | reverse complement strand
AATAGGGAATACTATCCATGATTATGATGTTTCAAAACATATCGGGAGTGATTGCCTGCTGATTACCAATGGACATTATAGTTATGAAAGGCTTGCAAAGCTGGGGGTTGAGATCATCAGCTTACTAAAGGAAATAATTAAAAATTGACAAAAAATTATTTTTATTATATTATAATAATGAACAGGAGTTTATTATTATGCAAGTTTTAAAACAAGAAGTAAAACAAAAAATAAAAAAAGCAGCAATATCTGAATTCGAGCAAAATGGATATCAAAAAACCTCAATGCGCTCTATTGCCTCAAGTGCTGGAGTGACTGTGGGCAACCTTTACCGGTATTTTAAAAACAAAGATGATCTTTTTAATGTGATTATTCAACCTGCCTTTCAGGAAATTTATAAATTTATTGATGAATTTGCCCGCTTTGAAAAATCCACGCTCTCTGAAGAAAAACAGAAAAAAGATTTTATAAAATTATATCTCTTATCGCCGGGCGGATAAAAAAAGAAGCTTTTCCCAAAATGAAGAAGAGGAGAATTATGGCGGAAGATAATTTTTTAGCACAAGTTCTTGCCACTAGCTTTATAGAAGGGATATCTTTGGTGTTGAATAAATATAAAGATAAGGAAAAAACAAAAGAATTGTTCACCCAGTTTACCCATATTTATTTTCGCAATCTCCTAAATGAACTAATATAATTTTTTTTACTTGTAAAATGAACGATAGTTTATTATACAATTCATTTTTAGGAGAAATACAAAACAAATACAAAGAAAGGTATGCTAATGAAAAAAACATACAAGAAGAATTTTTTTTCTAATTTTTTAAAACAGGTAATTTTTTCAGCGCTATTAACTGTTCTGTTTTTGGGAATAAACAATATCTATATACAGGCTCAGTCTGATGACTATAAATATAAAAAAGGGGAAAGTTTATACTTTCAGGCGAGAGAAATGTTTATTGCTCCAACGCCAGAACTAGGTGAAGTTGTAACCCTATTAGAAGAAAGCATTCCTTATTTTACGGAAATAGAAAACAAGCAATTAAGATATTATTGGTTAGCTAAAACAGCTTATTTAAGAGGAGTAGTAGAAAAAGAAAGAAATAATCATGAAAAAGCTGAAGAAGATTTTTCTTTTAGCAAGAGGATGATTTTTGAATCTTTATATATGGGAGATTTTAGTGATGGATACCGTTTGCTGGCGGACGTGGAAGGGCAGCTAATATCCTACCGTAACTTATATTATAAAACAAAATTTGGTCCGGGGATTAGGGGTTTTATTGTGAAGGCAATCGAACTGGATTCTGGAAACGAAAAAGCCTATATTTCTCTGGCAATGTATTACCGTGATGCACCATTAATAGCAGGAGGAAATCTCAAGAAAAGCAAGTCTATTTTAAAAGAAATGATTGAAATCACTCATTCTGATAAGATTGATTTATTTTCTTTATATCTATGGATCGATACTGCATGGGTCAATTCTGATTATAACCAGGAAAAGGTTAGGGATTGTATTTCGATTTTAGATTTATTTTCCAATCAGGCGGATATAAATTTTATGGCTGAAAGAATAGAAAAGAAATATCAGGGCAGGTAATTAATATTTAAAATAATTAGTAGTAAACTAATAAGGAGATAAAAATGATTGTTATTACCGGAGCAACCGGACATTTAGGAAATGTACTGGTTCGAAAATTAGTGAGCATGAACAAAAAAGTGAGGGTACTTATTCTTCCCGGGGAAGATATTGCTTCTCTTAGAGGATTAGAAGTAGAGAAAGTGGAAGGAGATGTACGCTTTCCTGATTCTTTGCGAAAGGCTTTCGAAGGAGCAGAGATAGTGTATCATTGCGCAGGAATAATTTCTATCCTTCCCGGACAGCAAAAACAGTTATATCAAGTTAATGTTCTGGGAACTAGAAATGTAGTTAACACTTGTCTTGAATTAAAAATTAAAAAATTAGTTTATATCAGTTCAATTCATGCTCTTTCTGAACCGGCACCGGGGATTGCATTTGATGAATCGAGGGAATTTAATCCGGAAAACGTACTGGGAGAATATTCCAAATCAAAAGCTCTCGGTACATTGGAAGTGCTTAAAGGGATTGAAAAAGGATTAGATGCGGTTATTTTGTGCCCGTCAGGAATTATAGGCCCGCATGATTATCGTATATCGGAAATGGGGAAATTAATTGTTGATTTTGTTAAAGGAAAAGTAAAAGCTTGTGTCGAAGGAGCTTATGATTTTGTTGATGTACGGGATGTAGCCGAAGGGCTTATTTTAGCCTGTGAGAAAGGCAAGAAAGGAGAATGTTATATCTTGTCAGGACAACAGATAAGTGTTCAGCAATTGTTAAAATTTTTAGAGGAAATTAGCGAGGTAAAAGCGCCTTCATTTAAAATACCTCATCAAGTGGCACGGGCAGCTGGATTTTTTAATGTATTATATTGCAATTTGATGAAAATTAAACCTCTTTTTACCCCTTTTTCCATTGATGTTTTAGCCAGCAATTCTCTGGTTTCCTGTCAGAAAGCTCATCTTGAGCTTGGCTATTCCCCACGCTCTATATATGAATCAATAAAAGACACTGTCCG
>CAZEMH010000028.1:0-3287 GCA_964513365.1 uncultured Candidatus Saccharibacteria bacterium | reverse complement strand
ATTTTTTTATTTTTTTACTAAACTTTTTTTGGTATGTAGAAAAATTTTTTTTGCAAGTTGTAGAGTGTGTGCAAAATTTTGCACTTCGGCTTTATATTTTTTGCTTAAGCTACATATTTTAGTTTATAAGTTACTTTCATAGTTTGCTCATTCTGAAGTGTGATAGGTTCTACTAAAACAGTTCTATCTATACAGTGAATCTTTGTAGATCCCCCACCGTAACAATACAAACCTACTTCATTTATTGTTACTTCTGATCCGCTATTGTTTGTTATATCTCTCTTAATAGCTATTTCTATTATTCCGCTTTTACATGTAGTAGCTTCAACAATTACAGCAGAGTGATCTAAATCAAGTTTATTTTCTAAAGCATAATCATTACAAATATCAACAGCAGTAGAACCACTACCAACTACAATTCCATAGCTACCATTTCCATCTGGAGCATTCATTCTGAAAGTAAATGAAGAAGGTGTATTATTATCCTCTGTTCCATCTGTCATTTTTACTTTAATTGTAGCGTTATTAAAATGTCTATACAACAGTTGAAAAAACTGAATTAAAAGAGAATTAGCTTCTTGTTTAATAATTTTATTAGCAGTTTCTATAATTAATTCAGCTTTAAGACAGCTCATATTCCACCCCCACATCTATAGTATTTTCTAAGGTTTTTTCTATAGGCACAGGAAGAACTTTTGTAGTAACTTCAGAACTTATTTGAGTTTCTAAAAATTTTTTAACCGGAACCGGATATACTTTTATTTCTGTTTCTATTTTAAGTCTTCTTAAATGTCTATTATGCATACTTGACAGCTTTTCTATCATTTTTTCAAGATAGAACAGCTCTTTATCTAAAATTTCCCAGTTCTGATTAACTTCTTCTCCCCAATTTCTTTCATCTATATTAGGTTTATATAATCTATAATACTTTGTTAAGCTCCCCATCTTGCAGTTCCCCAAGGAGTTTTTCCCCAGCCACCTAAAAGATTAAGGTAATAATCTTTATTGTAAAGCATTTCATGCTTTACAAAAACATTATGTCCCCTACATGGTCTTTTAGCTATACTTTCCCAATACTGCTTTTCTTCTTCTGATAAAGTATTCCATCTTTGCATTATCAATTTAAAGACTTCTCTATTTATCTGTTGATTATCAGAAAAAGTGGGGCTATGTGGCTTTTTATATATTTCTATAAATTCAGTTTCTACATCAAAAAATCCCCTTTTCTTTTTAACAGTCCTAATACATATATCTTTATCAAGTTTCTTTCTTGCTTCTATGCACCTTAAAACTTGATCCAAAACAACTAAAAACTCTTGATTAGGGTAATTTTCTTGCAACCATGCGCTTATATGTGTTCTCATTTTTTATTAATAGGCCGGTCTTGTTTTACCTATATATTCTCTATTGTAATAATGATGATCATATCTACTTCCCCAATTAAACACGCAAGCCCTACATAAAACTTTGACTTTTTTATTTTTCTTTTTCATTTCTTCATATCTTTTTAACCATTTCTTATCTACCGAAAACTCTTTCCCGCATCTTTCACACCTTACTTTCATAATTCCCTCCTTCTCCTTACTAACTCCTTACTAAAAGATATTATGCATGTATAAAAAAAAGTCAAGGGTATTTTTTTGCTTTTTTATGGCTTTTTTAAGTTAAGCTTGTGCCCGCAGCGGTTGAGCGAGGACACAAGCACGACGCTTTAGCGTCAATACTCATTCATATAAAACTCTATATACCGAGCCGGGGACTCAGCATATATCAAAATATCTTTTCCCCTATCAGAGGTAGGAATTAAGTACACTTTCATATAGCATTTATACCATCCAAAGACTTTATACTCACAATCTATAAATCCATAAATCTTTCCGTCTTTGACACAAATACTGCAGCATTCAGGCCACAAAATACCATGCCCCCCTACATCTTGACATTGAATGGAATAAAAATCATATGTTCTTGCATCTTCTATATTAGCATACGTTGAAAAATCTTTATTATGAAAAGAGAATTTAAAATCTCTAAAACAGAAATTTTCAGGTTTAATGATTTCTCCATCGTTACGTAATATGTTAAATTTACAAAAGAAGTTCATATAATCTAAATCTTGATAATGAGGATAGAACATAACATCAGTTAAAACCCCTACATTCCAGAGCTTATCTATCCCCATTTCTTTATCAAGCATTTTAGATATAAGCATGTGATAATAATATTTATGCCAAGTTTCATAGTTTTTCATCCACGCTTCAGATCTCCACTTCATCTTTTCCACATCAGACATAAGATTCCATAATTGATTTACTTTTTTCATAGCTTCTTTTGTTTGTTCCCAAGTTAAAGCCATTCACTTATTTTTTTTCTTCTTCTTTATTAAAGCCTAAAAAAGTTATTATCAGATGAATAAACAAATCATCAAAAGGATTCTCAGTTTTCTGTGCTTTATCATAGAGTTGATAGAGATAATTTTTAAATTCTTCCCTCAAAGCAGGAGTAACTTCTCTTAATAAAACAGGAAAAATGATATTAGCAATTTTCATAAGTATGTTAACATTTAAGCTCATTTTCCCCTCCTTTTCTTACTTCTTTTTCTATCATTTCTTCAATTTTATTGTGATAATGTATTAATCTTAAGATATAGTTTATAAAAGCTTGAGATAAAAATTTAGCTCCCAAATATCTTGAGATAAATATCTCAAGATCTTTCCAAATTTCTCTATTGAATTCTAAACAACTTTTAAGCATTTCTATTTTTTCTTCAACTTTTCCATTGAGATATTTATAATATAAAGATATATGAGAAATAGCATCTAAAGTATTTTCTACTCTTTTTTCTGTTTCTTTTGTAAAAACTCTTTTTTTAATAAATTTTTCAAAAGTTATATATTGTAAATCATTATCACAAAGATATCTTCCTATTTCTGAATAGTATTCACAAATAGAATATAGATTAATTCCTAAAATTTGATATTGTCCCCACGAAGTGCTTGCTATCATTTTAGCAGTATCTCTTGAGCAATTATTACAGTGTCTTATTATTTCAAGTGTTATATGATCTAAATTTTTTTTCATATAGGAATTTTCAAATCTAATAGCAAATTGATTTACATTACTTTCTACACATGCAACATAAAACCCTAATTTTCTAATCATTTTTGTTTTCTATCCTTTCTAATTTTTTTATAATAAAACACACTTTAGTTTCAAGTTTACTTATTCTTCTTTCTATATATAAAAAAAAGACTAAAAGACTTGTTATTTGTACAAAAGTTTCAATA
>CAZEMH010000027.1:0-3415 GCA_964513365.1 uncultured Candidatus Saccharibacteria bacterium | reverse complement strand
AAATTTGTTCAAATTTTTCTTCTTTTAAAAAGATTTCTTTTAAAAGTTCTTCTTTTCTATAAATAGGCGGAGGGGGTGGAATAATTTCTATTTCTTTTAAAATTTTCTCAACTTCTTCTTTTTTTAATTGAAAAAGTGTCTGGCGTGCTCCCGAAGGTGCTTCACTTACCCTCCAGAAATTATCTTTTTCTGGAAGGTATTCCCAATGGATTTTTCTCCGCCGCCAAAATTCTCCATTAAAATAGTCTTTGTCTTTAGGCTTATCTTTAGTATAATCTTCATAATTTCCTATTACTGTACCTATGCCTCCAACCCTCTTATCCATTAAATAAGCTATAACTTTATCGCCAATATTCATTTTATCCCGCATATTTTTTACGTCCGGGGCATTTGGTTGATCTAAAAATCCAATAGCTATTAACCCTTTTTCTCTACAGATTGGCCATAATGAACGTCCTACTGCTTTTGCCTCTAACGGTTCGATTACTCGCCAATATTGTATTTCTGGTTCATAATAATTTTTTAGCAATTTGATTGGCTCTTCTGTGATCCCTAAAACATACGCAGGCACAAGGCGTTCAAAAACATCTTTTATGGTATATATAATATTGGAACCTTCCCTTATCATCTGCTCTCTAGTCAATATTTTTCCTATGTCTAAATCCTTTTCTTGATAAAGTTGTATCAATTCTTTAATATCATTTACTTTATAAAGCTCCCTATCTTTTTTTCCGGGAATAAAAGTGGCATCAAAAAAAAGATTATTTTTGAAAAATTCCTCATTAAAATATTTTTTCAATTCACTTTCATTATCAATAAGATTTTTTATTATCCTATCTTTCACTTGAGAACTATTTTTAGAATAATAAACCCCACAAGACAAATAGTCCTTACATATCCAGATAAAAAATTGCATGGAAGTGTCCTTCTTCTGTCCCTTCTGATAAAAAGCTCCCCAAATATAAGGATTAGCTCCTGTCTTTGGGTTTGGCTTAAAAAGTTTAGCCATGATGTTTTTTTCTTTTTGCAAATTTAGAATATTTTTAGGATCAAATGTTGACGAAATTTCTTTAAATACGTTCCTAATAGGATTAACTACTTCTTTGTGAATATCCTCTGATATAGGTTTAACAGATTCATAACTTGTATCTTCGGAAAGTTTAGCCAATAATTGAAAGGCTTTTTCAGTAAGACCTTTGAAGGGAGGATTTAACATGGTATCTATTAATCTAACTCCTTCGTCTATAGCTGTGCCATAATGGGTAAGATGATCTAAATTATAAAAATCATGTCTTTTATCTAAATTTTTTAAATACAGATAAGCTTCTGAGAACAACTTATATTTTTCTTCGGTTGTTTTTTTGGATGTTTTAAGATTAATCCCTAATTTTTTCAAGAATCTATCAGTTTTATTATTCCAATTTGGCAATAATTCCGGATATAGTGCCTGAAAAAGAGGACTCCAAAATGATTTAGAAAATACGGGAATTCTGTATTCACCATCAAGAATTTTAGCTGCTTTTACAAAAGGGTCTTCTGGGGAATCTATAATGTATAAAATATTATTTCTTAATTTTTTAATCTCTCCCAAAACTCTTGGTCTCCCAATACGTATATTCACTGGACCTTCTAAACTTTTAGAATATTCAAGAATTTTATCAGCTAATTCATCATCGGATAATTTTTGGATATAATCTTTGTTAAGTAAAGTATTTTTTCTTTCAATGGTCTTCTGCCTTTCCAGTTCTGGGTATTTTTCTTCATCTTTATTCTCTTTAATCCAACTAAAATATCCATCGAGTAATCTTTTTAATTTTTCATCAGAAAGATTAAATGGATTTTCCATAGGTTACTCCTCTTTCTTAAATTCCTAATATTAATTATAATAATCCCTAAAGGCTTAAGCATCTGATTAAGAAACTTCTTAGCTCTTATAGATTTTCTTATAAAAGTAGGTAAATTATCGAATTAGCATACTCACTCTTATCTATTCAAATAGAATGTATCTATTTATTCCGATACTCTTTTACATCTTTTCTTAAATACCTCATTTGCCTTGTTTATTCCAGCTACGAACTTCTCCCATTCCTCAAACTTAAAAGCACAACTGGCAGATACATCAGCAGAAGCAATAAAGATACCTACTTCCTCTCCCTCTAGCTCAGCACCTATACTTAAGAATTCTCCTATCTTAGTCTCTTTTAAAAGTACTTTTTTCATCATAAAATCTCCTCTCTACCTTTTATCTACCAAGGGAATTTCCAGGCTTTTTTGATTATCTTTTTACCTATATATTTATTCTTGGCCCTGCGGGCTATTTTTTTAGGATCGCCACTGGAGAGTTTCTCTACATCATTAGCTAAGCGAGCAAGTTTATAAAGAAAGCGTACAGATTTACTCATCTTTATCACCTCCGAAAATATTATCCATATTAGGCTTTATTTTCACAGAGTACCAAAGAATTTTTCCCTACTATATTAATAGAAAGAAATAACGTTTTTATATACAATTTCAATTATGCAATAGATTTAAAATATTCTCCAATAAGTTCATTCTCGTAAAAGAATCTCGATGTTAAATCACACCAAGAAGATAAATCCATTTCCGTATCAATTCGAAAAAGCTTCTTATAATTAGCTTTAATATTCACATGTTTAAGATCGCTATTGTTTTCGATCCTTCTATGATAATTTGTCTTCTCATACAATCTTACAGCACCATCGAAATGAGTAATTTTTTTCTTATTCACATCCCACCTTGAATGAATATAACGATTTGCTATAAATTCTTCTTCTTTAAAAAAGCGGGTATTAGCTGGGACTAATTCCTCAATTTGTACTGTCTTAATTCCATTGCGATAACTCCACATTACTTGAATTTTTAAAAGGGGCAATATAAGCTCTTTGGAAGGATCATTGTGAATTCTTAAATATTCTGTAACTGTCCCTGAGGGATCTTCTGGAAAATTATCATTTTGCAATATTTTTATAGATATTCCTTTGGGACCACGAATATATGCTTTTGTAAATATGCATTTATAATATCTTTGTTCTAATAACAAATCTTTGTCAATCGCTATACCAAAGTAATCACATTTATGAGAGTAATAATATTTTATTAATTGATCAAAAAAACCACCAGAAAGTGCTAAATTATAAATGCTTAAACTGGGGCTATAATTTATCAAATAATTTTCTATTAATATTCCCTCTTTTTTAAATTTTAATTTATTTTTTGGTCCTATAAGTAAATTATCTTCATCAAATTCTAAACTACAAACTTTTTTAATAACAATATTTGGTTCAAATAAAATACCAACATCAAGTTTAAAAGCAAAAATAAAGGCTTGAAAAAAACAATATGGTATAGAAATAATATCATTAAAATATCTTAAGCAATATCTTTCTATATCAGA
>CAZEMH010000026.1:0-3729 GCA_964513365.1 uncultured Candidatus Saccharibacteria bacterium | reverse complement strand
TGAGAAGGTCGGGAATAATTTCATTAAAACCGAATTCAAAAAACCAAATTATTCCGAGAATAATCATTCCCACTGAAACAATTAAATAACCTACAATATTTTCTCTAGGAAAAGTCAATAAATTATAAAATCCGAAAAGGAAAAAAGAAAAAGGAATCATAGCGCAAGTTACGACTATGAATGCTATATCACACTTGCTAAACTCATTAGATTTGCACTTCTCCATATAAACCTCCTATGATTTGCCTCATCATTCTTTTACTTCTTTTATTTTAACTATTTCTTCTTTTTCAATTTCTTTCTCTTCTGAAAAATATTTTGAAAGCAATATTAAAAGAATAATGTTCGAACATATAAGGCAAATTATTAATGAATATTCTATTATTTGATTTAATTGAAGAGCATTTGTTAGGAAGTGGGAGGTTATTGCATGCATTAAAGCCATACAAATAACTAATCCCATTCCAAAAATAAAAATAAACGCCATAAGCATACCAGAGAAAACCCCCCAAAAATTGCTTTTTGTTTTTGTTTTTATTATCTTTATCTTTTCTGGAAGAATGATTTTTTGCTCGTTGTGCTTTTTACTTCCCATTTTACTCTCCACAATTTATGGAGGATTATACTATTTATAAACATTTCTGTTCACTTCAAAGTGGTTTAATTTTAAGTAATCTAGAATTTCCTTTAGCCTTTCTTCTACTATCTCCCCTTTTAATCCCATTTTTTTGTATTTTTCGAGCAATATTTCTCGCTCTTCTTTTGTTAAAAAATTCTTTTCTTCAACTTCTAATTCAATTTTTTTCATTTTCCTTATTAAACCCTTTTTCCAACGATTTTTGGATTTTTTTCAATGTTATCAACATTTCATCCAATACTCTTTGATGCTTAATTATATTTTGCGAGTGCATTTGCTGAACCCTGACCAAATTTTCCTGAATTTTCACCATTTCCGAGATTCTTGATTGCAATTCTGAATTCAACATTGGCTTGTTTAATAAGAAATCCTTTGTTACTTTCTCTAAAATCTCCTGCCCTTCTGGATAATTTGCCTCTTTCCCGAAAGGCTCTGAATAATCTACCCAAACTTTTCTGTTTTTATCTAATTCCACTAAAAACTTTCTCCCCTCTTTTTTACAATATTCTGCTAGATAATCGTTTAACCGATTAAAATCATTGCTTCTTAGCTCTAATGAAGGTATTCCAGATGGGAAGAATTTGAATTTAAATCGCTCTTCTAAATAATCGATTAGATCTAAAACATCTCCAATTGCTTCTGTAATTACTTCATATGGCGAATTTGAGTAATATCTCTTGCGAGAAATGATTATAATTGATTCTGGATAGGTCTGTATCACAAAATTTTCATTAATTAATTGCTCAAATGGATTTGTTCCCTTTTTTCCAAAGCCCACTTCCTTAAATTGCCATCCCCTTAACCTTCTTAATCTTGGCTTTCTTTTATTCCACCAACTCGGCTTTCTAATTAACTTTAAAACATAAGAAAGATTATGCAATTCAAATATGTTGTCATTCCTTAGTAACTTTGCACACTTTTCTACCCTACCATTAACTATTTTCCATATCGGAAATATATTTTCTATTAATCCTTTATTTCTCAGAATATTTAATCGCTTATATATTGTTCTCGTCGATAAACCCGTCAATTTCTTTAAAGTTACAGCCCTTAATCCTTCCCTATTCATGTATAGATTTTGAAGAATAATCCTATCATTTTCATTCAGAATAATGCCACTTTGCACACCTTTTACTTTGCACACTTTATATCACCTCGTTTTGTAATAAAAAAGCCCTACCATTTATAAACAATTCTTTTAATTTAAAAATGGTAAAATAAAATAGCCACTACCAAAAAGTTTAAAAAGTAGTGTAGCCACTACGAAGTAAACAAGTGGGGCTAGAATCCTACTCAATACCCCACTTCATTCTCATTCTATTTGAAGGAATTTATTTCCTTCTCTTTCTTCTACTTTTGCTTTTCCTCTTTGTCCTCTTAACCCTTTTTGACCTTTTTTTTCTCCTAGCCATTTTCAACCTCCTTTATTTAATTAATATTAAAGTTCCAACTACTGAAAACCATTAAAATAAAATTAAAACAAGCTACTTTAGAACCACCTACGGATTCCATAGAGGGCTGCTGCTGCTATTATCAAAGCTCCAAAAACACCCCACAGCTTTGCTATGCTTCTGCTTGATGAGTCCTTATTGTATCCCTCTCCACAATAATTGTAGTCTATTTTAGTTACATTATCTTTGAGGGAATTGCTGTTGGTCTTTGCGGTGTTCAAGAATTGAATTATTCCTTCTGATTCGTGAACAATATAGTCAGTATCCTCTGTTAAAGTCAATGTTCCAGTGGAATTTGTTACTACAACACCGCTCAAATAACATTGCGGCTCTGATGCTCTCCAATCGCTATACCATTGGCTCACCGTAATATTGCAATCTGGATCTGATTCATTAACTTCCCACAATCCTGTTCCACTGATATTGAAAGCATAGCAACCTGCTCCCAAATCAACTGACTCGTCTGTTACACTTTGCAAATTTGTAACGATGCTCTGGGTGTTTATTACTTGTGTTAACATTGCTATTCCAAAAATTACTGCTACAAAAATCATTACGATTTCCCCTACGGACGCTCCTCGTTTATTCATAATTTAATATTCCCCCTTTCATCTTTTTTATATTAAGATAACCAATTTATTTTTTCTGATTCGTATTCTTTTTCGAAGGAACTCTTTCTTACTGGCTTTGATTTACTAATTCCAGCCGTAATGAATTTTATTGGACTTACTTTCCTAATTTTTGCTTTTGGTTTTTTGAGTATTTTTCCTTCTGTTAATCTTTCTACTACTTTACCGCCAAGAGACTTTAATCTTTCTATTTTTTCTTGTCTTTCTTGTTTTTTTAATTTTTCTTGTCTTTCTTGAAGGGTTGGTTCTTCTTGTTTTTTTGCATAAGGAGTTAGATGAAGTAATCTTACCTCTTCTCTTTTTTTCCTATATTTCCTGCTAATCTCACCAAACCCTAATGATGATTTTTTCTTTTCCCCCATCATTTCTTTTTCCTCCCTTTTCTTGGTATTCCTTTAAATGGCTTTCGTGGATTTTTTTGCTTTACATCAATAAACTTAATTCCTTCTTTTGTGAATTCATATTTCACCCATGCTTTTATTTTTGGATTGTATGCTTGATATATCGGCATTTTAACCCTCCTTTCATTTGAATAAATTTTTATTATTTTGAAACATTTTTAAGTCGCTTTTTAATATGAATGGCTGATTTGATATGAAGTCTGATTTTCCTTTAAAAAGATTTTTTTCCTTAAGCACTTCCCAAGAAGTTTTATTTGTAATATTCGGGATGTTTATTGGGTTGTGCTTAAATCGCAATTCCATCTGCCTCTTTTTTCTTAGTTTTTCTAACATGCTTTTAATTTTCTCTTCTTTCTCCTCTTTTAATAACCTCTCCAATTCTCTCTCATTTGCGGATTTTTTTCTTTCATTTAAAAGCTCTTCCACTCTCATCCGATCTTCCATTTCTTTAAATAGCTGTTTTCTTTCTTTGTTTCTTTCTCTAAGCTTTTCTATAAATTCCGCAAATCCCATGTTTTTTTATAGATTTTTTTATTTAAATATTTGATGTAATTTTATTTGAAGATTTTGCTAAATATGTAAAACGATATAAATCCCACAAGGAATAAAGT
>CAZEMH010000025.1:0-4002 GCA_964513365.1 uncultured Candidatus Saccharibacteria bacterium | reverse complement strand
CTATCAGTCATATAATACCAATAATCATTTGCCAATGGATTTAAAGCTGCTTGCATTGATTCTATTCCAGGATTATTAATAGGTGTAGGAGGCAATCCTTTATAAAGATAAGTGTTATAAGGAGAATCTAATTTAAATAATTCACGAGTAAGAGAACATTTTTTGAATGATTCATACTCGGCATAGCATATTGTTGCATCTACCTGAAGAGGAAAATTTGTGTCTAATCTTCTCCAAAGAATATCTGCCACCATTTTTTTATCTGCTTCTCCAGAAACTTCTTTTTCTAATAAAGAAGCCATTATTAAAATTTCATAAAAATTTCTTTTTTGTTCTTTAATTTCAAAGAATAAATCATTTTCAGTTTTTGAAACAAAATTATCAATAAATATTGAAAGAATTTCTTTTTCTTCCAATCCTTGGGGCAAATGATAAGAATCAGGAAATAAAAAGCCTTCTAATGAAGTATTTGAAGGAATTTGAGAAAAAATATCAAAATGTTTTTTTTCAAGAAAATCTTGTATTTTCCATCCTTTTAATGATGTAGATGCGTCAATCAAGCCTTTTTCTTTTAGATTTTCCTCTATTTCCAACATTGTCTCCCCTTCTGCTATGAGAAAACTATGATTATTAGTTAATTTTCCATTAGTAATAATCTTAGTTATATTAGTAATTGTTAAAGGTGAAATAAATTGATAATCTCCTGCTTTAATATTCTTTTCTAATCCTTTTGTCTTCACATAAAACTGAAACAAAATTGACGAAGAAATATATTCTTCGTTTTTTAAACGAGAAGCAATACTTCTTACGTTTTCTCCTTTAGCTATTGAAAAATTACATTCTTCTTCGCAAGTTAATGGAAGATTAATTGATATATAAAAAAATAGCACTAGCAGACAAGCGATGATAAATAATGAAGTTTTGATAAAATATTTTTTATTCATTATTAATTGTTATTTAAGGTTCCGTGATTAAAATTAAGCATGATGTATTATCATACTATTTATTATCCCCAAGCCGATAAAATCTATTAAAAGATGAGAGCCTCCTGCTGAAACAAATGGTAAAGCTATACCAACAATAGGAAGCAATCCCAAATTCATTCCAATGTTAACAAAAGTTTCTACTAATAATTTAATGGCAAATCCAATAGTAAAAAGTTTGCAAAAATTATATGAAAAAGTGTTAGCCCAAATAACCAACCTATAGAAAATAAACAAAAAGCAAATTAATAGAATAGAAACGCCAAACAAACCCAATGATTCAGCTAAAGAAGCAAAAATAAAATCAGTTTTAGATAATGGTAAAAAACGCAACTGTGTTTGAGATCCCCAACCCAATCCTCTGCCAAAAATTCTACCAGAGCCAATAGCAATTAATGCCTGTTCTCTATTATATCCAGCACCTAATGGATCTTCCTGGGGATATATAAAACTAATAATACGTGATTGTTGATATGGCTTTAAAAGAAAGCTCCATGAAAAACCAGCTACTAAAACAAAAATAATCAACAAAAGAATAATTTGTTTAAATCTAATTCCACTTATACACACTAATCCAAGCCAAATCGCTCCAAATATCATTGCGCCGCCTAAATCAGGCTGGGCAGCAATTAAAGCCATTGGAATAAAAGTAAAAGCTCCAGAAATCAATAAATTACCAAATTGCCAAATTTCCAAATGCCTTGACGATAAATATTTAGCCAATACTATAATCAAAGCAAGTTTTGCTATTTCTATTGGCTGAAAACTAAATAACCCAAAATTAAACCAGCCAGCTACTCCACTGCTTTTATCTCCAACAAACAATACAATCCCTAATATAACTAAAGAAAAAAAATACAGAGATAAAATTAATTGCGAGGAATTGAAAATCCGCCAATCCAAAAAAGAAAAAAATAGGAATGCGCAAATACTTATTATTAAAAAAACTACTTGCTTTTTAAAAGAAAAAAAAGGAGCGGCATCCTGAGAAGATATGCTCCATAAAACTAATAAACCTAAAGCAATTAAAACAAAAAGAGAGAGAAATAAAAGAGAATCATTCTTAAACATAATTTCTTTATGCTAACTAAGGAGCTAAGAAAACATTTTCTTCATCTAAAATATTAATATTTGTAATTTTTTCACAAACACTAATATTGTCAGGCAATTTCTGATGCCATTGAATAACAAACTGAGAAGATTTACCAGAATAAACATTTTCCAAAACTGTTGTTCCTACAGAAACAGGCTTTCTTTTGTCGTCACAAAGAATTACAGCAATATTACCACTGCGCCAGTTATATGAAGTACTGTTATAAACATCTCCCTTAACTTCCAATGTAGCTTCAAAAGGCTCCAATTGTTCTTCTGGCAAACCTGTTATTGCTTCAGGAGGCTTGCTAAAAAGCTCATTTAATTTATCCCTTGTTAAAGGACCAACCTGGCCAGTAATTCTAATCCCATATTTCTTCTGAAAATCTTTTACTGCCTTTTCAGTAATTTCTCCAAAATATCCGGTTATAGAGCCTAAAGGACTAGTTGTTGAATCCAGCATTAATGCCCTTTGTAAATTGAGCACTTCGTTCCCTCTGTCTCCTTTTTTCAATGTTAAAGTAAAAATATAACTAAATGGCTCCATATCACTGGGCCCGTATAGTTCATGGAGCTTTGCCCTTGTTTGAGGACCAACTTGGCCAGTAGTTCTAATCCCATATTTTTTTTGAAACCTTTTGACTGCTGCTTCTGTTAATTTTCCGAAATAGCCTGTTACTTCCCCTTCAGGGTAAATCGCAGGATCAAGACTAAGAACTTTCTGAAGATTAAAAACTTCTGCATCTTTCATTCCAAGAACAAGAGTTTTTGTAAAAGTATAGACATTATAATCAACCCCAGGAATAGGTTCTGGTTTTATAATTTTGACATTAGTAACAATAAATGGATCTCCTAAATTAAGATCAATTCCTGTTAATGGCTTGTTCCATACAATTGTTTCTTTTAAAATTTCTACATCAGCTTTCACAGGATTAAATGCAACTGCAATATTAGGCACTATAAAATACCTAATTTCATGAGGAAAAATGAATCCAGATTTAATAAATTCCTGTTTTTCATTATTAGCTCCAATAAGGCTTACTTTATAAGAAAATTTTTGAGCTCCCCATTCTAAATTTGAATTAGTGATTTTAAAAAGAATGTCTACTTTATTGTTCTGATTCATTAATAAAGTAGGGGTGTCAGCTAAAGAAAGTGGTGGGTTGTATTTTAATTCACAAAGAATACAAGGCCCTCCACAGTCTACATCTTCTTCCCCTTGATTACGCTTGTTATCAAAACAAGTTGGCTCTGAACGGTGAGTTAAATAAATTCCTCCGCCAATAAGTGAAAAAATACCTAAGAATACAAAAGCGATAATAATTTGTTTTCTTAATCTTTTATCCATTGTTCATTATTATATCACAAGAAATATAAATAAAAAAACCGCTGGCATACCCTACTTTCCCCAAAAGAGTATCATCGGGCTTAATTACTTTCACTTCTCTGTTCGGAATGGGAAGAGGTGGACCATAATTAAGTAAAACACCAGCGGAATTATATATATTAAAAAATGTCTTTTTCTTTTCGCTAAAGATAGGAAAGTTGCTTTGATAATTAGTACTCCTCGGCTTAATCCATTACTGAACTTCCACCTAGAGCCTATCAACCTGGTCATCTTCCAGGAATCTCACTCCCATAAATGGGAAACGATACCTAATCTTGGAGTGGGCTTCGCGCTTAGATGCTTTCAGCGCTTATCCCTTCCGAACATAGCTACCCGGCGATGCCCTTGGCAGGACAACCGGTAGACCAGAGGTTCGTCCAATCAGGTCCTCTCGTACTGTGATCAGCTCTCCTCAAGTATCGAACGCCCACAGCAGATAGAGGCCGACCTGTCTCACGACGGTCTGAACCCAGCTCGCGTACCCTTTTAATTGGCGAACAGCCAAACCCTTGGGACCTTCTTCAGCCCCAGGATAGGGTG
>CAZEMH010000024.1:0-4748 GCA_964513365.1 uncultured Candidatus Saccharibacteria bacterium | reverse complement strand
GAAAAATTTGGTCATTTGATAAACGCGTTTAAATACGGCGTTCCTCCTCATGGAGGTATTGCATTAGGTCTGGATAGAATTATAATGATTTTGGAAAACGAACCGAGTATTAGGGAAGTAATTGCTTTTCCTAAAACTGGAGATGGAAGGGATTTAATGATGAATGCTCCGTCAGAAGTGGATGATAAACAATTAAAAGACCTTCATATTAAGACTTTAAAATCTTAAATATTTATGCTATAATGCACTGGGTCTTGCCGGATTAAGGAACGATTCAGGACAAGTTGGTTTTTAAGGGAGCTCAATGTCTTTTGTCCTGTTGGGCAAAAGCGCGAGCACCCACTTGACTGCTAGCTGATTCGACCTTAATTGCGGGTAGGACCCGCTATTTAGTTTAATTTTTAATCATTAATATTATGTCACGAGTTTGCTCAATTTGCGGAAAAAGCTACCAAAATGCCACTAAATATAAAAAAGTGAAGTCAGCTTATAATCCGGTTGCTAAACATCGCCAATATCCTAATTTGCAGTGGTTTAGAATGCCAGATGGTAAAAGGGTAAAAGCTTGCGCTAAATGCCGCAAACGTCTTTCCAAGACAATTACTTAATTTTTTTTATATATTTATTACGATGGGATCTAAAAAAGAACGATCGTTAGTTTTAATTAAACCAGACGGAGTACAGCGTGGTTTAATTGGAGAAATTATTAAACGTTACGAACAAACTGGTTTAAAATTAATCGCAATAAAATTTGTAGTTCCAACAGCTGAATTAGTGGAAAAGCATTATTTAGTTGATCCAGAATGGAAAATAAAAACTGGAGAAAAATCTATTAAGGCTTATAAGGATAGAGGGTTAGAACCGCCTGATACTGATCCTAAAAAAAGCGCGGAGCGAGTTTTAGAAACTTTAAAAAAATATTTGACAGTTGGTCCAGTAGTAGCAATGGTTTGGCAGGGGATGAATGCAGTAGGAGTTATTAGAAAAATTACTGGCGCTACAGAGCCCTTAGCTTCTGACATTGGTACTATTCGTGGTGATTTTACTATTGATGCTTATAAAATAGCTGATGTTGACGGTCGCGCCACAAGAAATTTAATTCATGCTTCAGGCACTCCAGATGAAGCGAAAAAAGAAATTAATTTGTGGTTTAAGCCTGAAGAACTAATAAATTATCGATTAGTAAACGAAGCAATTCTTTATGATGTTAATTTAGATGGGATTTTAGAATAATTAATTATGAAAAAAATTAAGATTGATAAACAAAAATGCCTCGGTTGTAGAGTATGTATAAATCTTTGCCCCGAGGTTTTTGAATTAAAAGATGGGAAATCAAAAGTTAAAGAAAAAGTTGATCTTAAAAAACATGAAGATTGCATTAAAGAAGCAATTGATTCTTGTCCAGTATCTGCTATTGTAAAAAAATCTTAATTATTTTCCCCGGGCTGTGGCGCAGTTGGTAGCGCGCGCGCATGGGGTGCGCGAGGCCGTGGGTTCAAGTCCCGCCAACCCAACAAAACAACATACAATTCTTTACTTCTTTTTCTTGTGGCTTTAGGTTTGAACATTTTAAAAAATCTAAAAAGGGGAGATATTTTTTTTGATAGGAAATGGACATCGTTGCTTTCAAAGGCTTTACAGACAAAAGAGCCTTCTTTTTTTAATAAAGGGGGAATGAAAGAAAAAGCTTTTTTAATTAATTCAAGAGACCGTTCGCTATCAACATCTTTAATTCCTGAAGTTGCTGGGGCAAGGTCTGAAACAATAGCGTCAAATTTATTTGGAAGATTATTTTTTTTAAGTATATTCTGGATTTGTTCACTTTTTAATTCAAAGATGTCTTTTTGTAGGAAAATTACTGAATTAGGAACAGTAACTGGTTTTAAATCTATTCCTATAACTTTTCCATTGGGTTGAATAACTTTTTCAATATATAGAAGCCAGGAACCAGGAGAACAGCCAAGGTCTAAAACTAAATCACCGGGTTTAAAAATATGAAATTTTTCGTCAATTTCTTTTAATTTATAAACAGAGCGGGCTGGATATCCTTCTCTTTTTGCCTTTTTGAAATAATGGTCTTGAGGTTTATACATTGTATTCAGTATAAGAAATAAGGATTAAGAGAGCAAGGATATTAATATGTGTTTGTGAAGATAGTGAAAGCATAGTAAAATAATGTTAATGAATAGAATGTGGCACAATCTTTCTTGGCAGGAAGCATTGCAAGTATTAAATTCAGATATTAAACAAGGTTTATCTGATAAGGAAGTAAAAATTCGTCAAAAAGAATTTGGTAAAAACAAGCTTCCTGAAGAAAAGCCATTATCAAAATTAAAAATATATTTGGAGCAGTTTCATAGCCCCTTTGTTTATATTCTAATAGTTGCTGGTATTATTACTTTCTTTTTAAGAGAATTTACTGATAGTATTGTTATTTGGGCGGCTATATTTGTAAACACTATAGTTGGTTTTGTTCAAGAGAATAGAACTTCAAACGCTTTAAAAGAATTAAAAAAGGTTATTAAACAGGAATCCGAGGTTCTCAGGAATGGAAATTTTAAAATTATTAATTCTGAAGAATTAGTTATTGGAGATATTATTATTTTAAATCCTGGAGATAAAGTTCCTGCAGATGCAAGAATTATTGAATCTCAGGGGCTTAAAGTCAATGAAATGAGCTTGACTGGTGAATGGTTGCCATCAGCGAAGATTTCCAGAACATTATTAGGTAAGATACATTTGATGGACAGGGACAATATGGTTTATATGGGATCTATTGTAGAGGATGGGAAAGGAAAGGCTGTTGTGGTGAATACTGGTATACATACAGAGATTGGAAAGATTGCCAAAATGGTAAAAGAGGCTCCAGAAAGAAAAACTCCATATCAAAAGAAATTAGCAAATTTTTCAACTATAATTGGCATAAGCATTGCTGTGATTTGTGCCTTTATTTTTTTTGAGGGATTAATAAAGGGAAAAGAATTTATAGAAATGTTTGTTACTTCTGTCGCTATTGCTGTTTCTGCTATACCTGAAGGGTTGCCTGTGGCAATAACAGTGATTTTAGCTTTAGGAATGCAAAAGGTATTAAAAAAGAAAGGATTAATAAGAAAATTATCTTCAGCAGAAACCTTGGGAAATACCAGCATAATATGTACTGATAAAACAGGCACTTTAACAAAAGGAAAAATGAAAGTTAGTCAGATAATTGGTGATAAAGCTCTGGTTCTCAAGTCAGCTGTTTTGACATCAGAGGCGTTTATTGAAAATCCTGATGATATTATGGAAAAATGGATTTTAAGGGGAAGGCCTACAGACAGGGCCTTATTAGAAGCTGGAATTGAAAATGGATTGATTAATACAAAGAAAAAGATGGAAGAAGATAAATTATCTGAAATTCCTTTTAATCCAATAAATAAATTTGCCGTTTCTTTTTATAAAGAATCAGGAGAAATGAATTTGTATATTTGCGGCGCTCCAGAGAAGATTTTTGAAAGAAGTAATTTAACTGATAAAGAAAAAAGAAAATTAGAAGAAAAATTAAAAGAATTAACTAGTAAAGGATTGCGCGTACTTGCTACAGGATGCAGAAAAGTTGATATAAGTGAAAATATAACTTATGAAATTAAAGGGTTAGAAGCTCTTTGCCATGATTTTATTTTTACAGGTTTTATCGCTTTAAGCGATCCAATCCGTAAAGATGTAAAACAAGCAATGCGAATTTGTAGAAGAGCTGGTATGAGGCCTATTATTGTTACTGGCGACCATCAATTAACAGCTAAAGCTGTTGCAGAAGAATTAGGTTTTAAAATATCAAAGGAAAATATATTGGAAGGGATGAATTTGAACAAACTTTCTGATAAAGAGTTTGAACAAGTTCTGGACAAAATATATATTTATTCCAGAGTGGAACCTAAGCATAAAATGAGAATTATTGCCGCTTGGCAGGATAAAGGAGAAGTTGTGGCAATGACCGGAGATGGAATAAATGACGCTCCTGCCTTGAAAAAAGCTGATATTGGAATAGCTTTAGGCTCTGGGACGGCTGTGGCAAAAGAAAGTTCTGATTTGATTTTGTTGAATGACAGTTTTTCTATTATTGTTAAAGCCATAGAAGAAGGAAGGGTTATTATTGATAATATTAGAAAGGTTATTACTTATCTGCTTTCAGATAGTTTTTCTGAAATAATTTTAGTAGGAACTAGTATTTTTGTTGGAGCTCCTTTACCGATAATAGCAGCGCAGATCTTATGGGTTAATTTAATAGAAGATGGCTTGCCTGGTATGGCTTTGGCATTTGAGCCGAAAGAAAAAGAAATAATGAAACAGAAGCCTGCTGGTCATTCAGTTCCTTTGTTAACCAAGGAGATGAAGTTCATAATTATGATTATTGGAGTTGTTACTGATTTAATACTTCTGGGATTATTCTTTTGGTTATGGAAACAAGGTTTTGATATTACTTATATCAGGACAATGATTTTTGCTTGCCTTACCGTGGATTCAATTTTTTATGTTTTTTCCTGTAAAAGTTTGCGCAAGAATTTATGGCACATTAATCCTTTCTCCAATAAATTTTTAGTAGGATCAGTAATTATAGGAATGATAATGCTGATAGCAGCTATTTATGCGCCAATTTTTCAAACTCTTTTAAAAACAGCACCCTTAGGAATCTATGATTGGCTAATTGTTTTTAGTCTGGGTATAATAGAATTAGCATTTATTGAAGCGGCAAAACATCATTTTATTGT
>CAZEMH010000023.1:1983-5312 GCA_964513365.1 uncultured Candidatus Saccharibacteria bacterium | reverse complement strand
ATGGAACCTTGAGTGTTGTAAGCTATCCAGTTTCCAACCCTCAAACAACTCTTTACGGAGCCAATACTTACGAGACAGTTGCTGGACAGTATAAAGCTACTGGATCTGATATGACCATTAAAAAAGTGGGAGTTAAAATCTCGTCTAGTGCAGCTAGCGCATTTCCATGGCAAGCTTTTTCAACTATTTCTATTTGGGATGGTGCAACCAAGTTAGCTGAACTTCCTGTTACTGAAGCTAATGCCATTAAGAATACTTTTGCCCAAGTTTATACATTTAACCTTAGTGGTTTTAATTTAGTAATTCCTAATGGTACCCAGAAAGTTTTGACTGTTAAAGTAACTACAGTTTCCAGCCCAGTTACTGCGGCAACAAATGTTACTTGGACAGTTAGTCTTCTGACTGATGTTGTATCCACTGATACTGCTGGAGTAACTTATTCTACTGTTTCTGGTAGCGCTATAACTACTGGTGCTCTTACTTTAACCTCAGCTCAAACAGCTACTATTACTACAAGTGCTGCTACAGATAATCCTTTAGCTGGCAATGTGATTGCTTCTACTAGTGCTACAACTAAAGTAGATGTTCTAAAGTTTAATGTAAAAGCAACTAATGTTAATGCTACCTTTAATAGTGGTACCATCAAAGTTACTACAGACGGTACGATAGTAAAGGACGCATATGTTACTTCTCTTGAGCTTTGGGACGGTAATACTTTAATAGCTGCTGCTGCTCCTAGTGGGTGGTCTGGTAATGCAGGAACTTCTACTTGGTCTAACTTTACTCTTCCTGTATCTGCTGGCACTACCAAGACATTAACAGTAAAAGCCGTTCTTGCTCAATTACCTTCAACTTATGCTAATGATGGCTCTGGTTTACTCAACATTAGTACTGGTCCTAGCTTGACTGGTATTGATTCAAATAGCAATGTAGTGACAGCTGATGGAACAGGGATTACAGGTGCTAATCAATATCCATTCTTAAGTGCTCCTGTGTTTACCTACGTTGGTCAAAGCGTAACAGTAAAGAATTCTAGTAATACTAAGCTTAACGATATTGGTGATACAGCTATAACATTCTCAGTAACAGCTAATGGCACGAATGATATCTATATTCCTCTCAAGAGCAATACTAGTGTTACTTTCGGCATGAACGATACTTTAACTGGACCAGCAAATCATAAAGCTTCAACTAGTACTACTTGGACTTGCAATAGTCCTGCTGTTGAAGATCAAACACAAGGGGCTAACAAGTACTTGTATAGAATTCCTTTAGGCAATACTGCTAATTGTACTTTTAGTACTTATGTAGACAATAGTATTGCAAGTAGTACTTCTGGATACTTCTCTGTTGCTCTTGGTCAAGTTAAGTGGGCTTCTGTTTCTACTTCTACAGCTGCTAGTTTCATTACCCAAAATTGGGGCTTGACTAATATCAAGACAGCTGACTTCCAGCTTACAGCTACTAATCCTTAAAGACAACCTTTCCTTGCAGGTTTTATCCTACTTTATAGGATAATCAAAAGCCGCCCTTTAGGGCGGTTTTTGATTTCTTTATTTTCTTTTCATTTTTTGTTAATATATAACCAATGTTTTCTCAATCA
The DNA here is from genome assembly GCA_964513365.1 of uncultured Candidatus Saccharibacteria bacterium. Taxonomy (GTDB): domain Bacteria; phylum Patescibacteriota; class Minisyncoccia; order UBA6257; family UBA6257; genus DAOVIY01. The sequence goes on along the minus strand of CAZEMH010000023.1, from coordinate 3,709 downwards.
CGAAAATTCGTTTTTGTTATTATTTTAGGAATAATATTTTTTGTTCCAGTTTTTGCTCAAGCGATTTGGTCCAATGCTGCTGATTTTTATGTTGAACCTGATTATGATTTGTTTGGTAGGAATAAAATTGAAGCTCAATTAATAAAAACTACAAATAAAATTTATTTTTACGCTGACAAAGACTGGTATAATAGTTTTTCGCAAAAAAACGAATTAGATAGTAAAATTTACAATCTTAGCTCTAGTTTTGAATATAAGATTTATCCTTTTTTGACTAATTTACTGGGGTTTGAAGATAATCCCGGAGTGGACAATGATTCCAGAATTATTGTTGTTTTAGAACCATTAAAACAAAGTTTTGGTGGTTATATTCAGACAGGAGATCAATACTTTAAAAACCAATATTCACGTTCTAATGAAGGCCAGATCATTTATTTAAATGCTAATTTGATAATTCAATCATCTTTAGATTTTCTAAATTATGAATTAGCCCATGAATTTACTCATTTAATTACTTTAAAACAAAAGCCAGAAACAGAAACTTGGTTTTATGAATTAATGTCAGAATTTGCAGGCCAAGCTATTGGAGTTGATACGTCCCAAGTTACTAAAAAACGCGCTCAGAGTTTGCTTTATTCAACAGAAATTAATTTAAAAGACTGGAAAAACTCTGATAAAGATTATGGAAAAGTTTATTTATTGGGTTTGTATTTAAGAGAACAGTTTGGTAATCAAGTTTTTGTTAATACTTTAAAATATCCTTCAAGAGATGGAATTATTTCTTTTAATGGAGCTTTTAATCAATTAGGAATAAATGATAATTTTGGCGATATTTATTTAAATTGGTTAATTGCTAATCTTGTTAATAATTGCCAAAATAGCTCGCAATATTGTTATCAGGATTCGGATCTAAAGGATTATTCAGCTATTGCTTATTCTTATTATTTGCCAATGCAGGCAAAAAGCACGTTATCAGTAACTGATTCTATTTCTGCGTGGACAGGTAAATGGCAAAAAATTACCGGCGGCTCAGGCGCAGTAAAATTAAAATTTGCTATTCCAGAAGACACGCCAATTTCTAAAATCCCTTATATCATTGAAAATAATCAAGGCAAGAAGACTTTAGGCTTTTTGGATTTTACAGGAACTAACATTCAGGAAATTTATGTAAATGGTATGGGAAGTGAAAATGTAGCTGTTTATTTTATTCCTTTTATTGGATCACAAGCGCAGGAAAATAAGCTTTATTATTATTCTTTTGAAGCTCAAAATTTAGGAAATAGTTCTAAAACCGAAGAGCAAATTATTCAAAATCTTTTGCAAAGAATCGGAGAATTAAAAAGACAAATAGCGAGCTTGCAATTGCAGTTAGCTATGATGAAAACCAATCAGAGCAATTCATATTGCACGGTTTTTTCCGGAGACCTTTATTATGGAATGACTTCTCCTGAAGTAAAATGCCTTCAGCAATTTTTAACTAATTTAGGTCCTAATATTTATCCAGAAGCATTAGTGACAGGTTATTTTGGACCATTAACTCAAGCTGCAGTAAAAAGATATCAGGCATTGCAAGGGATTATCACAACTGGGTATTTTGGACCGTTAACACGCGCGGCAGCAAATAATAAATTATGAATAAATTCAAAACAATACTATTTTATTTAGTTATTGCGGCCTTATTTACGCCTTTTTTAATTGACACTCACACATATTTTCCTTTTATTAT
>CAZEMH010000023.1:0-1883 GCA_964513365.1 uncultured Candidatus Saccharibacteria bacterium | reverse complement strand
TTTATTTCTGCTCTTTTTGGAGTAGATTTTTATTATAGTTTGTTCTCAGGAAACGAAAGAATGGAAGGAGTATTTGGGATTTGGCATTTTATGCTTTTCTTCTTAATTATTGCTACGACTTTTAAATATTTAGAAATAGAAAAAATTCTTAAAATTCAGGTAGGAATAGGTATTCTTTATTCATTTATTGCAATTTTAGCTTATTCTGGCATAGGAAGAATTACTGCTCAATTAACTGGCGGTCGCTTAGCTGGCTATACTGGTAATCCTTCTTTTTTTGCTGTTTATCTGCTTTTTAACGCTTTTTTAGCTCTTTATTTTTATTTTCGTCAATATATATTTGATAAAAAATTATTTAATTGGTGGTTGCTTGTTTTCCTTGGCCAGAGTTTTCTTATTTTTGCCACTTTAACAAGAGGTTCAATGATTGGCTACTTGATTAGTATTGTCTTGATAGCATTGGGTATAGTTTTTTCGAAGTTTGATGTCAAAGGGGGAGCAGATCTTCTTATTCCTTTTAAAAAAATAGCCATTATTTTTTTAATTGGTGTTTTGATTTTATCTGTCTTGACTTTTGCAGGAAAAAATACTGATTTTGTGAAGAATAATAAAATTCTTAGTAGATTTTCTTCTATTTCTTTGTCGCATCCGACAGCTTTATCACGTCTTTTTTCTGCTGGAACCGCCTGGAAAAGTTTTTTGCAAAAACCTTTACTTGGTTGGGGCCCTGAAAATTATGAGGCAGCTTATACGACAAATTTCAATCCAGAAGTGTTAAAATATTTGCCAGAAGATTTTTACTTTGACAGGGCTCATAATAAACCAATGGAAGTTTTAGCCACCACTGGTATTTTTGGATTTCTATCTTACCTTTCTATTTTTGGAATAGCTTTATATCTTTTAAATCAACTCAGAAAAAAGAAAGAATGGTTTTTGCCGTCATTAGCTTTAGCAGGTGGCTTGATAGGGTATTTTATTCAAAATATCTTCATTTTTGATTTTCATGAAAGCTATTTAATGTTCTTTTTGTTATTGGCTTTTATTTCTTCGCTTTACCATCGCGATGAAAGAAAAAATGAGGAGATGACTCTTGTTGATGATAATTCAAAAGATTATGCTTCAAAAATGGGTAAAGGATTATTAGTTGTTTTTGTAATTTGTATGGTTGTTTTTAGCACGACTAAGTGGGTAATAAAACCTTATTTAGTAAGCAAGGGAATTTTTAATGTAAGTTATTTTGTTAAACAAGAAGAAGATGAAAAAGCTTACAAAGAATTAAGAAAAATAATTAATAATCCAGCTTTCTTAAAGGATGATGTTATTATGGGAATGAAAAAAATGTATTCTCTTTATAGTTTTAAGATTGACGAAGAATACAAAAAGAAAATGATTGATGAATTGATTATTCAAGCAAAAGAAGCAGCTGAAGAAAGGCCATGGCGATTTAGTTTAGTAAGTTCGAAAGCAGATTTAGATACAATTTACTCTCAATGGGATAAAGATTGGCTTATTGAAGCTGAAAAATCAACTGAAAAAATACTTGCTCAGTTTCCTTATTTCCCGCAGTCTCATTTATTTGCTTCCAAATCTTATTTACTGAATGGAGAAACAGAAAAAGCCATAATTGAGGCAGAGAAAACCATTGAGCTTAACCCTAAGCTCTCAACTTCTTATTATATTTTAGGCTTAGCTTACAATGAATTAGGCGATTTTGAAAAACGAGATGAAAATTTAATAAAAGCCGCTGAATTTAATTTTCCTTTTAAAGACAAATCTCAGATTTTGACTGTAATAAATCTTTTGGCAAAAGATAAGAAATATGATGTCATAAAGAATCTTTATATTCAGGCTATTCGAATAGATCCAAATGATACTTCTTTATA
>CAZEMH010000022.1:0-5352 GCA_964513365.1 uncultured Candidatus Saccharibacteria bacterium | reverse complement strand
AGAAATTAGACCTGCTCGAAATTAAGAGGAATGTAATAAATCCCGCCGGCTGGCTAATTACTGCCCTGCAAGCTAATTATCTTAATCCGAAATCATACGGAGAAGAATATGAGAAAGAAGAAATAACTGAAACTGAAGAAGTGGAATCGGAAAGTAAAATAGTAAAATTAAATAAATTAGCTCTTAAAAAGAAAGAAAAAGAGGAAAAGGACAAATTATTCATGGAAGAAAGTCTAAAATGGATTGAACAGAATCTGGTTCAGAGATTTGAAATGTAATATATTAAATAAATGGCCAACCCATGTTGTAATTCTATGTTGAAGAATACGAGCTTATAAAACCTCTTGAAAAACCAACCATGGGTATTTTTTCTCAAGAAGAAATAAATAGTATGGAAGAAGTATTGAATGCTTTTAAACATCTTACTTCAGAAGAAATGACCCAACGTTCCCATAAAGAAGAAGCCTGGACAAAACCAAAAGATAAAGAAATTATTAGCTATGAATACGTAAAAGATTTAACTTGTGTTTAGTTGTATATAAAAATTATCGACTATTTTCCTATTTTATTATTTTGTGAAGCTGTGAAACCTCACTTGCCTCTTACAAATTAAATATATAATCAAAAATTCAAAATATTCTTCTTTTGAGTTCACATAAATACCGTTGAACTACTCTAAAGCATATTTAAGATTAGATGTATTCCTATTTAACTTAAAAATTCAAATGTATTACATCCATTAATTTTTAACTAAAGCCCATTCTTTCCTCTTCTAATTTTTCTCGTTCCATCGCTTCATCCAATCCAACAACATATTCATCTATCCAATTTCTTACATTTGCATTTTCTTCTTCTTTTTTAAAGCTAAGAACTTCTTGTTTTCTATTTTGATAATGTAGACTTCCTTTTCCAGACCATCCTTCTGAATAAAAATTTGCAATTAATGCTCTTCTTACATCTTTTCTATCTCCATAATACATAAGCAATTCTCTCGCTAAACATAATTCTCCTTTTTTTCTAAAAAGTCTATTTGGAACTAATCTTGCAATTTGTTTTGCCCTATTATCAATATCTCCATTAATCCAATTCCAAATTACTTCTGTTGGGAAAAGTGATATTGCACCTTTTTTTTCTTTTTTTCGGAATAAACCTCCTCTTAACCACTCTCGCAAATATATTATTTTTGTATATTTAGATGATTCTAAATATTTTGAAACTATTTCCCAGCTCTCACTTGGAAATTCAATAATAATTTTTTCTAATACTGATAGCACTGGCGAACGGAAATCTGCAAAAATAGTTCCCTTTTCTCTAAAGTATTTAAAGATAATCTTTGCAAATTCTATACTTTTTTCAGGAAATAATTCTAAATACTTTTGACAAATTCTACTCCATTCATGAGTTATGTTTCTAAATTGCACTTCTTCTTTTTCGAAAAGACAATTATGTAGTAAAAGTTTATATGTTAATATTTTTGGTAAAATAATATCAGTTTTATTAATAATATAATAAAAATAATACAAATCTAAAGCAATTAAAATTGACTTTTTCTTATTAACTGATAATAAAAAGTTAATCCACTTATTGAAAATAGATTTTGAGATTTTTTGAATTACCCCTCCACTACTAAATATTTGAAAATCATTATATTTAATTATTCCTTTTTCTGCTAAATTCAGAATTCTTAATGCTGCTTTATTCGTAAATCCTGATCTCCAAGTTATTTTTGGAATCCATTTATTAAGTTTATGATCCTTCGCTAAAACATCCAAGTGCTCTTCCCATTTTCGAGTATTACTTTCAAATAATGCCCTAAAATACCCTCCTAAAAAGAAAACACTTTCATTTTCTTTTGTTTTTCTCTGTGCACTAATAAAAATAGGCAATAAAGAAAAGCTTTTGTCTTTTTTCCCAATTTCATATCCAAATGTATAACCATTTTCAGCTTTTTCGGTTGTTAACCATTCTAACTCAAGTATTATAAGCTCATTATTTTCAATTATTTTTTGTGCTAATTCTTCTATTTTTGGCGTTACTTGATCTGTTATATTTCCTTCTTCATCAAATCTATCTTCCATAAGTTGCATACCAACATAACGCTTCATTAATGAAGAAAAATCACTTCCTATAAGATTATTTTTGAATTGTTCTAATCTTTTGCAAGAATTAGCTGATATTTCCTTTGAATCATAATGCAAAATATCAATAATCTCTCTAACCAGTTTCTTTTTAGCCACATCAAAATTTTTTGAGATTTTTTTCAATGTATCCATTACCATATTAACCAAACTTTCAACTTGCATTAAATATCTCGAGCATTCAATAAGTATATTAATTGCTTCTTGCCTTTCATCCTCTTCTAGTTTGTCAAGAGCATCATCCAAAAACTGCCAAACTTTTCGATATGAACTAAATATTTCTCCCCATGTTTTTGGCATCCATAAATTTGGTTCTTTCCTCAATCCCTGATACTCAGCCCCAGCTAAACGAAATGTATTTGAAATTGGTTCTAATGCCTCGCCACAAGCTCTTAAAGCAATAAGCCTTCTTTCTTTTGATTTGCATTGTATAGATTCTTCTAGGATAATAAATCTTTCCTGGGGAGAAGCTTCTGTAGGAGCAACTGGTTTAGGAGCAAGTGTAAAAAGGCCTATAAAAACTCCAGTAGCATTATTTGACCATGTTTCATTTTCTGCTTCTGCTAGTTTTAGAAGTAATCTAGCAGCATCTAAAAATAGTTCTTTCCAAATCGCAATCTTTTCAAGAGCCCAGACTATTTCCCTTCTTCCTGTTTTAAATTCCAAAAGTTCCTCTTTAGTCCAATTACCAATTGTTTTTTTTAGATACTCTAAGGCTAATTTTGGGATTGCTTCAGTTAGTGCTAAAAAAAAATTTGCTCCTTCAATAGTTTTTATAAATTCATTATTCCCAAAAGGACCATTTTTACTAAATAATTTTTTTGAAATATGAAGAGCAGCTTCAGATTCTGCAACATATTTAAACATTTCGTAAAACCAATTTCGCAAGGTATTAGGTAATTGACCAACTAAATTATTAAAGTCTTCTAAACTAAATCCTTTTCCATAACACTTCCACCAATCAATCCATAAATAAATATGAAGGGCTTTGGGAGTAATGTATAAAGTGTATTCTCCCTGCAATATATTTCTTTCTATTAGTTTATTTATTATTTCTTGAAACCTTGCCCAATTAATATCTTGGCAATCTTCGTTAATTAATTTTGAAATTGCTTTCGCTTCAGAAGATAATGTTCTGCCATAGCCAAATCTTTCAAAAAGCGCAATATACCTAAGCACAACTCGTCTTTGTTGAACTATTTGACTATTTTTATCATCTCCGCCTACTATATATTTTTCCCAAACATTTATAGTACTAGGAGTTTTTAATAAATCTTCAGGATTATTTTTTAAATTTTCGCCAATAACATGAGCTACTCTCGGAGAACCACTACATAATGGTGCATATCTATCAGCCTGATCTTTTGGAATTCCATAATTTTCGATTATTTTATTTATAATATCTAAATCTAATTGTTGAACATCTAACCAATTTGTATTTTCAATATCTTTTTCAGATTCATTGTAGATAGTAATTATTTTAATCCTGGGACCAAGATATTTTAATTTATTCCATATTATTGTTCGGTTATCTTGATCACATTCATCAATTATTAAAATTGATCTATATTTATTATTTTCTCGTAAAATTTCATTAAATAAATTACTATCTAAAAATTTTGATGGCTTATCACAATATATTATGAATGGTTCTAAATCATTAATCTTTGTTGCTTCTAAAATTAATCTTGTTTTCCCAATTCCTGCTTCCCCTGTTATATGTATATGAATTGCTTCTATATTTGTTCTGAGTTCATTGCGTAAGTTTTCTATTAATTCTTTTTGGATATCTCCTATTTCTAACTTTCGTTGCATTTCCGCCTCATTAGACCAGCTTTTATGAGTTTGGAAAATTAAATCACTCTTCCTTTTTAAATACAACACCAAAGATGGATAAAAAGAAATAAAACTTTTTATATTATTTATACTTAATACATCAACTTTTGAATTGATATATCCACATTCTGAAAAATAATGCTGAATATTACTAATTACTTTAATTTTTTGCAGCTCATTAAAGTCTTGTTTAAAACATACTAATACATATGTCCCATTATTATCTAAACAATTTTTTACTCTGGATCCTAAATTATTTTTATCAACTGGTTTACTTCCAAACAACTCTTTCTGAATTACATTTTTTTGTGTAGGCTTAAATGTAACACTTGCTTTTACCTGATAACTTGTCTGTCCAAATTTTATTAAATCATTCTTTATTTTACTGTCTTTAACAGAAGCATCAATCCCTCCATCAGGAACATTAATTTCAGAAGAGATATTAATTTTGCTTAATTCAATTCCATTACTACCAGCCTCTGCCCATAGTAATCTTTGGAAAAATTCTATCGCTTCATCCGGACTTAAAGTTGAAAAATCTTTTTTTTCAATAGTAAAAATGTTCCCATTTACCATTTAAGTTCCCCCTTTGTATATTTTAACCCTTTTATTTATAATTGATATATAAAAAGAGTCATTCAATCTAACTCTATATGCTCACCTTCGGTTGACTCCCAAAGACGTTTTAAATCAGGCCAAAGGTCTAATTCATCCCAAAAAGCTTTTATAAAAATCCTAGCATCTTCAATAGTTTGGTAGGCTTCTTTCCGATTTAACTCATACCTTTCAAGAATATTTACGGTTTTTCCTTTTTTAAATTCTTCATTTTTTCGAAAATCTTTAAAACCTTTACGATGTTTAAACGCGTTTATTTTCTTCCTCATGGCTTTTAATCTTTTAAAGCCCGGTAAAATATCTAATTTTATATTATATTTTTGTTCTATCGAACTGCACACTTCAGAAATTGGCATATCGTAAACAAGTTTGATTTTCATATTTTTAGATTGTTTTTCTTTAGGTAAAGTTGCAAAACCATAAAGTACCCACTCAATAAGTGCATTTACTTCATTAAATACTGCTTTTATAGCTATTTGCTCACACTGCAATGGAATATATAATTCATTTTCATATTCTTCCAGATAATGACAAAATTCTCCAGCTTCTTCACGCTTAAAAATATCTGATAGCTCTTCATCAACTAACCTAATATTTTTATCTAAAAATCTCTCAATTGTTTTAAACTCTTCGATTATAATTATATAACTCATTTTGTTACTCTTTGAAAATTTAAATTTTACATTTTATTCAAAAGAATTTATTTGACTTCTATAATGTTTTTCTCAACCTTTTTATAAATATTATCAATTTCTTTTTGTAT
>CAZEMH010000021.1:0-6366 GCA_964513365.1 uncultured Candidatus Saccharibacteria bacterium | reverse complement strand
TAGTTGGATTTTCTTGCAAATTCTTTTGTCTCTTAAATATTTAAAAATTAAACGCATCGGAATAGAGAAACAAGAAATTGTTATTAGTTAATAAATATGAAAGATTATTACGACATTTTAGGCGTTTCGCGCTCAGCATCTCAAGAAGAAATCAAAAAGGCCTTTTATAAACTAGCCCATAAACATCATCCAGACAAAGGCGGCAATCCAGAAAAATTTAAAGAAATAAACGAAGCATATCAGGTTTTATCTAATAAAGAGAAAAGGGCTCAGTATGATAAATTTGGGCGTGTATTTGAAGGTGCAGGAACTGGATATCAAGGATTTCCTGGATTTGAGTGGCAGGACGGTGATTTTCAATCGCCATTTGGGTTTGATATAGGGGATATTTTTTCAGACTTTTTTAAGGGAGCAACTGCTTCTACAAGAAGTAGAAAAAGAGCGTATCAAAACAAGGGGCGCGATATTGAAGTTAATTTGGAAATAGATCTAGAAGAAGCGGCTTTTGGGGCAAGAAAAGATATTTCATTCAAAACTTATCTTGTTTGTAATCATTGTAATGGAAAGGGATATGAACCAAATTCTAAATTAAAAGAATGTTCCAATTGTAAAGGAGAAGGAGTAATCAGGGAATTACGAAAGACTTTTTTAGGGGAATTTACTCAGATAATTGAATGTCCAAAATGTAAGGGAAGGGGTAAAATTCCGGAAAAACCATGTAAAGTTTGTGGTGGTGATGGGCGTTATTACAGTAATAAAGAGATTAAAGTTGATATTCCTATTGGCATAAGAGACGGAGAAACAATTAGAATAAGAAAAGAAGGTGAGGCTGGAATTTTAGGAGGAACAAGCGGAGATCTATATCTTAGGATAATAATAAAACCGCATCCAATATTTGAAAGAAAAGGTGATGATTTACATACGACTATATATATTACTTTTACCGAAGCAGTGCTTGGCTCTAAAAAAGAAGTAAATATTCTTAATTCTTCAGGAGATAAAGAAAAAAAGATTTTTTTGAAAATTCCTTCTGGAACAGAATCAGGAGAAATCTTTCGTGTCAGAGGAAAAGGCATTAAACATTTTGATGCTCCAGGCCAAGGCGATTTATATGTTAAGGTTAAAATTAAAACTCCGAAAAAGGTTTCTGCGCAAGCAAAAGAACTTTTAGAAAAATTACAAAAAGAAATTGGATAATATATATTAAATAATAAAAAAAATCATGAAAAATTTTACTACATTAATAAAAGAAAGTTTTGAGATTTACAAGAAAAAAATAAAACTTATCTTGTTAATACTGCTTATTTGCTGGATTATGGTTATAGTTCTCGCAGGATTATTAGGGGGAGGTATGTTTTTTTCAGCTTTACAATTGGAGAATAAAGAGGCTTTAGGAATTACTAATTTTCTCCTTTTGCTCTTAATAAGTATTGGTATATTTCTAATTATGGGATTGTGGACGGCATTTATAAATCTTGTATTTGCAATCTTAGCCATAAAACCAGCTGAGGTTAAATTAAAAGAGGTTTTTCAAGAATCATGGAGAAATCTTTTGGAATATTTCTGGATTATATTATTAACAGGTTTTTTTGTTTTACTATCAACGCTTTTTCTAATTATACCGGGTATTATAGTAGGAATTTATTTAATTCTTTGCCCCTATGTCTTTGTTATTGAAGGAGAAAAAGGAATCAATGCTTTGAAACGAAGCTGGAATTTGATAAAAGGTAATTGGTGGAAAGTATTTGGCAGGACAATATTATTAAATGGTTTTTTTGGTATCATATTCTTTGCTTTGGGCTCAATTAATGATTTATTAAGTTCTGTTTTTCAATTATTCAGTTTGCCGTTCTATGCAATATTCTTGTATCTCATTTATTTGGAATTAAAAAAATCTAAAGAAATACAGGCGCCAACGCCAATACAAGTATAAGAATAAATATAATGAACATTTTATATCTTTATATTTTATCAGGCATATTAGCAGGAATTCTTATAACCGGTATTTTTTATGTTTTTGTGATTAAAAAAGAAAAGACAAAAAAAGAAGATGATCAGTCTTTTCTTTTATTACAAAATCAGATACAAGAAATTACGCGTACTCTTGATGCTAAGCTTGGAGAAATTCCTGGTGTAATACGTAATCAATTTGGTGAAAGCGCTAAGATTATTAGAGAAGTGACTGAAAGATTAACAAAACTGGATGAAACAAATAAACAAGTAGTCAATTTTGCTGATCAACTTAAAAATCTTCAGGATATTTTGAAAAATCCAAAGCAGAGAGGGGTATTAGGCGAGTATTACTTGGAAACAGTATTAAAAAACGTTCTTCCTCCAGGGAGCTATCAAACGCAATATGAGTTTAAAGATGGCACAAAAGTTGATGCTGTAATATTTGTTAAAGATAAAATTATTCCAATTGATTCCAAATTCAGTTTAGAAAATTACAACCGCATATTAGAAACAAATGATGAAAATGAAAAAAAGAGATTGGAGGAAATATTTAAAAATGATTTAAAGAACAGGATTGATGAAACAGCCAAATATATAAAACCAGAAGAAAGAACAATGGAATTTGCTTTTATGTTTATACCGTCAGAAGCAATTTATTATGATTTATTAATTAATAAAATTGGTACTGTAAAAGCTAATACCCGTGATTTGGTAGAATATGCTATGGGGCAGAAAAAAGTAATTATTGTTTCTCCGACTTCATTTTTAGCATATTTACAAACTGTTCTTCAAGGATTAAGGGCTTTACAAATAGAAGAATCTGCTAAAGAAATTAAAAAAGGGGTAGAGAATTTAGCCCGGCATTTGACTAGTTATGAAACATATATGCAAAAAATGGGCAATCACTTAGGCACAACAGTCAATATGTATAATTCCGCATATAAAGAGTTTGGTAAGATTGATAAGGATGTTTACAAGATTTCTGGAGAAAAAATTGGAGCTGATCCACTAAAAATAGAAAAACCAAAACAGGAAGATATTGACAAGGAATAATTTTTGAGTAAAATATATGATTAGCAATCATGGTTGAGGATTGCTAATTTATAAACAATAAAATAAAAAATAATTCTATGCAGATAAAACCATTGTCTAATTATATTTTTGTGGAAACTTTTAATGAAGAAAAAACTACCAAAAGTGGTATTTTTATTCCTGCTTCAGTTGAAGAAAAACCAATAATGGGGAAGGTTATTGCTGTCGGTCCGGGAAAAACCAATGAGGAAGGAAAAATAATTCCTTTAAATGTAAAAATTGGTGATAAAATTCTTTTTACTAAATATACGCCAAATGAAATAAAAATTGATGAGAAAGAGTATTTAGTTGTTAGAGAAGATGATGTTTTAGCAATTATTCAATAAATATATTAATTTAATAAATAAATTTACTATCATGGCAAAAAATATTATTTTTGATGAAAAAGCTCGTCAGTCCCTTAAAAAAGGTGTTGATAAATTAGCTCAGGCAGTAAAGATTACTTTAGGGCCTAAAGGTTCCAATGTTATTTTAGACAGGGGATTTGGTTCTCCGGTTATTACTAATGATGGAGTAACTATTGCTAAGGAAATAGAGTTGGAGAATAAAACAGAGAATTTAGGAGCTGAAGTTTTAAAGCAAGCTGCTGAAAAGACTAATGATGTGGCTGGAGATGGTACTACCACAGCTATTGTTTTGGCATGGTCAATAATTACATCTGGCTTAAAAAATGTAACAGCTGGAGCTAATCCATTAAGTGTTAAAAGAGGCATAGACAAAGCAGTAGAAGCAGTTATCAAAGAATTGAAGAATATATCTCAAAAAGTGGAAAATCATGATGAAATATCAAATGTTGGGTCAATTTCTGCTGATGACAAAGAAATAGGAAATATGATTGCCAATATTTTCGATGAAGTTGGAAAAAATGGAGTAATTACAGTAGAAGAGTCAAAAACATTGGGATTGTCAAAAGAAGTAGTAAAAGGATTGCAATTTAACAAAGGATATATTTCTCCATATATGGTTACTGATTCTGAAAAAATGGAAACTATTTTAGAAGATCCCTATGTTATTATCACAGATAAAAAAATAACAATTATTCAGGAAATATTGCCTTTATTGGATAAGATCGTCCAGTCCGGTAAAAAAGACTTGCTTATAATAGCTGATGATTTGAGCGGAGAAGCATTGGCAACTTTAATATTAAATAAATTGCGCGGTACATTTAATGTTGTGGCAGTAAAAACTCCAGGTTTTGGAGATAACAAAAAAGAATTAATGGAAGATATTGCTATTGTTACTGGCAGTAAGATAATCTCTGAAGAAATTGGGCTTAAATTAGATAAAACTGAATTAGATGATCTTGGCCATGCCAGAAGGATAGTAATTAATAAAGATAATACTACAATTATTGATGGTGGTGGAAATTCTGAAGATATAAAGAACAGGATAAAACAAATTAAAAAACAAATAGAAAACACAGATTCAGATTTTGATAAAGAAAAATTACAAGAAAGACTGGCTAAATTATCAGGCGGAATAGCTGTTATAAAAGTTGGAGCAGCTACTGAAGTAGAGCAAAAAGAAAAACAACATCGTGTTGAGGACGCTGTTAGGGCAACAAAGGCTGCTTTAGAAGAAGGAGTTGTGCCTGGAGGAGGAGTTGCTCTTTTGAGAAGCTCTAAAGTTTTAGAAAATGTTCAGGTTGAAGATGAAGATGAAAAAGTGGGTGTTAATATTGTTCTAAGGGCTTTAGAAGAACCTATTCGCCAGATAGCTGTAAATGCAGGGCAAAGTGGCGAAGTTGTATTAGAAGAAGCTAAAAAAAGACAAAAGCATGAAGGTTTTGACGTGACAAAAGGGGAATTTATTGATATGCTTAAAGCAGGTATTGTTGATCCTACTAAGGTTACCAGAAGCGCTTTAGAGAATGCTGCTTCTGTGTCCAGTATGCTTTTAACAACAAAAGTTGTTGTTACAGACATTCCAGAGAAAAAAGATAATCCTGGAATGCCACAAGCTCCAATGATGCCACAATACTAAAAAATATAAATTAAAAATATGAGTATATTTTGGTCCGTCTTAATCGTAATTGGTTTGTTAATTGTTGTGGCTTACAACTCTCTTGTTAGAAAAAGCCAGCGCGTAAAAGAAGCTTGGGCAGATATTGATGTTCAATTAAAACGTCGTTATGATTTGGTTCCTAATTTAATTGAAGCTGTAAAAGGTTATATGGCTCATGAAAAAGAAGTATTTGAAAGAGTCACAGAAGCTCGGACACGGGCTATGGGCACTACTGACAGTGGAGAAAAGATAAAAGCTGAAAATCAATTTACTCAAACATTAAAAACTCTTTTTGCTGTTGCTGAAAATTACCCGGAATTGAAAGCTAATCAAAGTTTTATTGAATTACAAAAAGAATTAGTGGATACAGAAGATAAAATTCAGGCTGCCCGCCGATTCTATAATTCCAATGTACGGGATTACAATATTGCTATCAAAGTTTTTCCAAAGACTTTAATTGCGCAAACATTCGGTTTTAAGGAAGAACCATTATTTGAAATTACTGAAGCTGCAGAGCGTGAAGCAGTAAAGGTCAAATTCTAAATTGCTACATTTCTAATTTGTGACTCTTTATGCACAAGTTGATTCTAATATTCGCAAAACGTGGTTTTTAATCACGGTATTTTTAATATTAATTATTTCTTTAGGATGGGTCTTTAGTTATATTTTCGAATCACATCTGATTTTATATATTGCTGTTATTTTTAGTATATTTTGGAGTTTTTCCAGTTATTGGTATTCTGACAAAATTGTTCTTTCCTTAACTAGATCAAAACCAATAAAAAAAGAAGATAATCCAGAATTATATAGAATTGTGGAAAATCTTTCTATTACAGCTGGATTGCCAATGCCGAAAATCTATATTATTGATGATATTTCTCCTAATGCTTTTGCCACTGGCAGAGATGCTAAACATGGAGTTGTTTGTGTTACAAAAGGATTATTAGATAAATTGGAAAAATCTGAATTAGAAGGAGTTATTGCTCATGAATTATCCCATATTGGCAATCGTGATATTCTTTTATCTTCGGTAGTCGTGGTTTTGGTTGGTATGGTCGCTTTGTTATCAGATTGGCTTATTAGATCATTGATTTGGGGAAGGAGAAGGAGAGACAGCCAAGGTAATTTAGGCCTTATTATGCTGGTAGTTGGTATTGCTGCGGCTATTATAGCGCCTTTAGCAGCTACTTTGCTCAAATTAGCCATATCAAGAAAAAGAGAGTTTTTAGCTGACGCTTCAGGGGCTCTTTTAACCCGTTATCCAGAAGGATTAGCTCGGGCCTTAGAGAAGATTTCTCAGGATCCGAATCCTTTACG
>CAZEMH010000020.1:0-7070 GCA_964513365.1 uncultured Candidatus Saccharibacteria bacterium | reverse complement strand
TAATATCAAAACAAACTGAATTGTCAAGTTTGATTCAATATATTTCTTGTTAGTTTACTCTCCAAAAGATACTTTTTAATCCTTTAAAAATCTTAGCCCCCATAAAGTATTCTATAGCAAACCTTCGCATGCTGTTCCATCTTTATCACTGTCGAGTTGATGGATATCATTACTAATGCCTCCGCAAGATTCAAATACTTCTTGAGCTTCAGTATGAGTAGAAAAATCAGAACAGTTATAAGCATCTTCAGAACAAATTATTTCTCCAGTAAAATTAATTGTAGTGGTTGTAGTGTCTGATGGTTGTGTAGTTGTGGTTGTGGGTGGCTCTGTAGTTGTAGTGGTTTCAGGAACAATTGATGGAATATTTAGAAAAAATATTTTAGGAATTTCTGATTTTAATCCTTCACTATCTTGAGCTTTAATACCGAAAAATACATCAAGAGAAACGCCTGGCAATCTTTTTGCTTTTAGATAATACAAATCATCAACAGATACTTGAAGCTGAAGTTTATTTTCTTGGGTATTAAAAATCGGCTCTCCTAAAACATTTTGTGATTGAGACCAAGCCCATGAGTGTCGCGTTAAGTCATTATCGTCCATGTCATCTCCTTGCTTAGCAAAAACATAATGAATATCATATTTCAAAATATCCTTTGGGTCTTCATCTAAAACTGGCATCCAAGAAAAAATTAAATTATCACAATCTTCATTATCGCATTCAACGTCAAAATTTTTAACATTAGTTGGCTTATGATAATAATCTGAAGAATTAAAATAAAATTTAGTATCATCGTAAGCAATTAATTTTAGATAAGATCGCGGTCTATTAGCATATCCATAATACCCAATTGTTATATATTGGTCAGAAGTAAAATTTAAACTCTGTCCATTAGTAGTTCCTGTTATATCAAGGACAAAGTGATTATCATCTGGTAATTCATCTATCCTATAGGACAATTTCCTTGGCGCAGCAGAACCAGCTGCCATGTTTGCGTCAGAGGTAAAAATAACACTTCCCACTTTCCGAGTCCCACTAACATAAGTAGGATAACTTAGTATTAAGCCTGGAATATTGCTATCTAATTCCCAATTATATTTATCCCCTAAATAATCTAATGGAATACCAAAATTTACCGTAGGATCGTCAATATCTGAGTGAAGATAAAAAGCCATTGCCGTAAAAATATTATTTGTATGACTCGTGGCAGAAATAAAAGGATAAGAATTAGTCCTAAAATCAATTACCATTTTTGAGGAATCTTTCTCAAACGGGTGCCAAGAAAATTCAGTAATATAAGGTATTGCCGGTGATGAAGGAATAGTGGTTGTGGTAGTCATTGGGACTATACAATCATTAGAAAAATGACTTCTAGAACTGGGACAATTTTGAATTTCAAAATCATTAGCATTATTATCAGAATCCAAAAAACTGCCTTCGATATACTTCCTTTGAATGCTTTGGCCTAATTCAGGATGCGCCGCACAATTAACCTCACAATCATTTGCTTCTCCAAATCCTACTTTATCAACAATTTCTCTATTAGGATTTTTTAAAACAAGGGTGTTATTGTCTGTAACAGAATAATTGGAAATTAAAATATCAGCATCGCCAATATGTGTACTTGAAGCATGAGCAATCAAAAAATAGTCCAAAGCATTAATCTTTTTATTCCCCAACAAATCAGTCGGAACTAAAGAGAAAAACTGTTCTCCTTCACTTGTTTTCTTTTGCAAATACCAACCTGTCAAATCAACTTCAAATTCATTTGGATTAAAAAGTTCTATAAATTCATCATAAACTATTGTTTCGGCATTTTCGTCCTTGCCTGCTATTTTTATTTCATTTATTAAAATTTTAGGATAGACAATGGGAGGCAAAGTTGTTGTTGTAGTAGTTGTAGTTGTAGTTGTTGTGGTAGTTGTCGGATTAGATGAAGAAATACTGCTACCACTATTAGAAAATTCAATATAACCGTCGCTATTTTCTGCTTTTGGAGTTCCATTGATAGAAGTACTGGTTTGCCAAGAAAGATTATTTTTTCTTTCCATTGTTCGTTTAGATAAACTATCTCCAGCTTTCCAATCTAAATCAGCCAGAACTTCATCCTGAAGCTGACACTTATTATTAAATAAGCGCAATCCTTCATCTGTATCATTAAGAACTCCTGTATAAATATGATCTGCGGCAATAAAAGGAACTGAGGTATCATCTGTCCTTTCCAAAAAATAAAAACCTTGAGCAGGAATCTTAGTTCCTTTTTCAAAAACAACTTTAATCTGCTCTTTTTTGTCTACTAATTGCCAATTGGAAATATCAACTTCCCGAGACGAAATATTTTTTAATTCTATCCATTCATCATTAGAGCTATTCTGAGTTCCCATCCAAGCAACTTCATTAATAATCACTCTATTCCGAAGTGCTGCCTGAGTGGTAATAAAACTACAAATATTAACTTGTGATGATGGCTGAGTAGTTGTAGTCGTAGTTTGCCTCCTAGTTGCTGTAGTGGTAGGTTTAATTGTTGTAGTAGATAATCTAGTAGTTGTTGTAGACAGTTTAACAGTACTCGTAGTCTGTTTAGTGGTAATAATACCAGTGGATCCAATTGTTGTCGTACTATTAAAATCTTTTGTTATAGTAGTTGTTGAATAATCAGGAATATCTTCCATTATTATAAAATCTGAATCTTTTTGAAATATATCATTAATAAAACCAGAAATACCGCTAATCATGGCTATTAATACATTTTTTTCATTTTTTGATATAAAATCAGATTTAGATTTGGCATTTTCTACTTCTTTAAAAAATAAATCAATCACTCCTGCACTATTTAAAACTGCTTTTTTAGACAATCTTTGCCAATAATCTTGAAGAACTTTATCGTCTTCTAGAGAATAAGTAGTAGGGCCAGAAGCCAATCGCCACCCTATGTTGTTTTTCAAAATGAGGGCTAAATGAAATATATTATTATTTTCATCCTCTCCTAATACATAAAAAAATAATTTTCCATTTTTCCACTCAGACGCTTCAGAAAAAACCGGTTGCGGTAATTTATATTTTGACCCCGATATTGTGTCGGGGCTATAAAAATAATTATTAGAATAAAGAGCAACCTCGTCAAAATATTCATCAAGACTAGTCTTTCTGACAGGTTCTAAATATTTAATATTCTCTCGTGTTTGTTCATAAAAATTTTTATTATTTTTAGCTGCATATGATTCATATGGACTACTTGCATTTGGTATAAAAAATATATGAATATTTTGTCTTGTATGCTCTGGCACACTCATATCCTGAATTAAATGCAAAATATGACCAAGGGCATTAAAAGCTTTAACTCGATTTCCTTTTACGTACTGATAGATAGCCTGTTGCCAAGTAAAATTAGTCCTAGAAAAAACTGGGCTTTTAACTATTGGGCCAGTAAAAGTTGAGTAAATAGGATCGTATATAGCCTGAGCAAAAGGATTCTGCCCCCACTCTTTAGCGGTTAAAGCCGGGAATAAATATTCTACTCCGCTAAACTGCCAAGTTTCATTAAAAATTGGGTCGTAAAAATGATTAATATATCTAATACCATCATCCTCATCCATACTGCCTTGCATTAAAAGCTGTTTTTCTGTTTCATTTAAACTATGCCTAGGAAAGTGTTGATTATAAAAGTCAACAGCGATTTCTGTTAAATTTGGATGTGTAGTTTTAGCATCATAAGCAAAAATAGGAGAATGAGGTAAAAAAAGAAGTAGGCATACTAATAAGCATATAATTAAAAAAACGGTAGGGCTTTTTGTCATATAGATATAGAAAACTTAGATAGTTTTAAGTTATTAAAATTCTATTATTTTCCAAATTTTAGTGGCCACCTTTTTGTCTGTTGTAATAAAATTTGATGGTATTTTTAAGACAGCCTGAGCAATCAAATAATCCTGATCATTATAAATACGAATAACATATGTATCATTTTCCTTCATCTCTCCTTTCTGATTATCAGGATTTAACAAATCCTCAATCATTTCATCCCATTTATTATTATTTTTAATATCAGTAAAAAATTGTTTGTATTCTGCTTGTTTGTCTAAAATAAAATATTTACTCGCTAAATCAATATCTTCCATTTTTAAAGCTTCTAAGAACATCTCATATGTTTCTTTAGGCGTCTCTCCGCCATAAGTGTCATCTGTATATTCTTTTTCTTGTTTCTGAATCTTTCTAACAAAAAGCTCTGAATCTTTTTTATATTGTCGAGCTTGCCGTACTTCTGCACTAAAATACCAGGCTAACCAACTTATAACTAGCCCTAAAATTAAAAATATAACAAAAACAATAAAATACCGCGATTGAAAAAATTTTATATTTCTTTTTTTATGTTTCATTTTTTGTTTCTAAAATTTTAAGACTCTTTTACAGAGCTCCGAAAAGAAAAAACGGTGGGGCTAAAACTCTTCAGAACCCTGCAAAAAGATCCTAAGAACTATCCCCACCGTTTTTGCTTTATTTCATATTTTAAAAGATCAATGTCTATAAGCTACTGAGGTTCTCCTTTGAATATTCAATATGTGAATAAACTTTTGTTTAGGGAATCCTTCATAAAGTACTCTATATGATCCAACTCGTTTACGCCAGGTATTCTTTTCTCCTTCTATTTTTTCTATATCCCCTTGATAAGGATTTTTACTAATCGGTCTAAAGAAATTAGAATACGAGTTGTGTCCTTTTTAGGAAATACCTTTATTTGTTTTTGAACTCTTTTCGCGATTTTAACATCCCAATTCATTCTTCAAACGGTTAAGACTAATGCTTTCACCGTTTTTTATTTCTTTCCTGCTTTGTTTTATTGCTTTTTTCTCAAATTTACTAAGTTTTACAAGCGGTATTATTTTTTCCAACATTAAATACTCCCTGTATTTAGAACGAGGAACTAAAACCAATTCACCTTCTTTAGCTAATTTTTTTGAAATTGTAATAACTTTTGCCATATGTTATTAATTTTACCACAATAAAACTAAAAATCAATTCTCTCCAGAATCTTTTTACAGGGCTCTGAAAAGAAAAAACGGTGGGGCTAAAACTCTTCAGAACCCTGTAAAAAGATCCTAAGAACTATCCCCACCGTTTAAATTTAATTTTCTATGCTAATTTTACAAACAAAATTTATCTGTGTCAAGTAAAATTGTGGATAACTTAATTGGGGCTAAAATCCTGCCTACGGATTAATATCATGATAGAATCTATCAAACCAACCTCTTGTATATTTCATAAGCAGTCATTGTTCCGTTTATAGCTCGATGAGGCATTGGCTCTTCTGGAACCCCAAGCTTCTTTGCCACTTCATTTAAATTGAATTTTTCAAAATTTGAATTCCGAAGTTTCATCCATATCATGGTAAAAAGGTCAATGCGATGATGGTCCATTTGGTTTTTAATCCCAGTTTTTCTAAACGCTTCAAAAATAAAGGACCAATCAAAAGTCATATTATGAGCGCAAAATATAGCGTCTTTTGTTTTTTCACTATAAAGAGACATAGCTTCTTTAAGTGTTATGGCGTTTTCCCAATCAGTTTCATTATACCCATTTATCTTTAACGCAAATGCATCTGCTGTTTCAATATGTTCAGGCTTTACTTTAACATTAAGAGTATCTATAATTTCCAGCGTTTTCTGATTAATTACTACTAATCCGATTTCAATAATTTCTTGAATTGCAAAATCAAGCCCAGTAGTTTCAACATCAGTAATAGCAATTGGTCTTTCAAAAATATGTGTTGTTTTTTCCTGTTTCATCTTATTTATAAATATTATATTTTATCAAAACTAATGTCATTTTTATTATATTCCTTCGACAGGCTCAGGGCAAACAAAAAATCGCCTGATAGGCGATTTTTGTTCTTGCCATTAGTAAATAATGTTATTTTTCTGTTTTTTGTTCTAGCGTTTTCTCTTTTTCAGCCTTCTCTTTTATGTCTTCTTTAGCCCCCTCCTTTACCTCTGCTTTAACTTCCCCGGTTTTTTGCTCTTCCTTTATTTCCTCCTTAACTTCCTCTTTCTTTTCCTCAACTTTCTCTTCAGATTTTTCTTCAGCTTTTTCTTCTGGCTTTACCTCATCTTTTGTTTCTTCAGCAGCTTTTTCTTCTACTTTTTCATCAAGTTTTGCCTCTTCTGCTTTTTCTTCAACTTTTTCTTCAGTTGCTGGCGCTTGCTTTGTCTTTTCCCCAGTTTCAGTTTTTTCTTCTTTCACTTTTTTCTTTCTAATAGTAATTGGCCTTTTCTTGCCTTCAATGATTTTTGCTCGTACTAAAAGATTGTAGCAAGAATCTGAAGGTTGAGCCCCTTGGCTAATCCAATAAAGAATCCTTTCTTTCTTTAATTCAAATTTATTTATCCTTGGATCCCACCACCCTAAAATCTCTTTTGATTTACCACTATTAACAGCAGTCTTAGAATCTACTGCTATAATCCGAAAAATAAAATCTCTTTTTTTCCCTTGTCTTTGAAATCGTAAAGTTAACATAGTTTTTATATCCTAATTGAAAATGTCTTAAAAGTCAATCTTATATGTCCAAATTTCTTACTTTTTTGGCATAAGCTTGAATGAATTTTTTTCTTGGTAAAACCTCTTTTCCCATTAAAATATCAAATAATCTATCTGCTTCTTCTGCGTCTTCAATAGTAACTTGTTTTAAAACTCTTTTCTCAGGATCCATTGTTGTGTCCCATAATTGATCAGGATTCATTTCTCCCAATCCTTTATATCGCTGAATAGAGATTCCTTTCATTAGTTTGTCATGACTATCTTTAGAAGACTCGTCTTTTTCTACGGCTAAAACAGCCTCGCTTTTGCCTTCTTCAACTAATTTTAATTTTCTAACTTTAGATTTAGAAGATTTTTCCTTTTTTTCTTCCACTACGTCTTGTATTCTTTCTAATACTTTCTGTTTCTCTGTCTCTGTATAGGCATAATGAAATTCTTTCCCTTTTTGAATGCGGTACAAGGGAGGTTGCGCAATATAAAGATAGCCAGCTTCAATAATTGGCCTGAAATAACGGAAGAATAATGTTAAAAGCAAACT
>CAZEMH010000019.1:0-7989 GCA_964513365.1 uncultured Candidatus Saccharibacteria bacterium | reverse complement strand
GCAGCAGCTGGCGCCTTTGTCAGTAAAAAAACATCTGGAGCAATAACTGAATCTTCAACTTACAAAAAAGCAGGAAAATTCTTGACTAAAGTCCCATTATTAGGCGGGGTTGGACAAGAAATGATGGTTGCTGGAGAAAAAGCAAAAGCTAGAAGAGTTAAGGAGTATGAAAAGAATTTGGAGAATGTAGGATTAGGAAACCTAAAGCAACTTGAAAAAGCTCCGGCTCCATCTCCATTAAATAGAAACGCTTATGAAAGGAGGATCGCTTTAACTAATAAATTAGCTGATATGGGTGAACTAAAACAAGAGTCTATAGAATTTATTAAAATGCATCAGGGGGATGAACGCCTTAATGCAGCCGCTATTACTAAAGCAATTCCTCACTACTTCAAATTGGAAAAAGGACAACTTGTTAAGACTGGCGATACCATAGGAAATAAAGTAGAAGCTTTAAGTAGAATTAAGCCTGATAAAATAAGAGATAAGACCCAAACTAGCGACTTTATAAAAGATATTGTTAAAGAAAAAGAAGATGAGGCAAGAAAACAAGGCAAATCAGAGCAAGAGATTAAAGACGCTGGCGATAAAGCTTTTGACGAAACTATTCAGGAAATAGCCAAAAAACTTTCTCCGGCTCAATTAGCCGGTTGGTGGGAAGGAATTTCTCCCAAAGATATGGTTGAAGGTGAGTGGGGAGGACCAGAAGGGAAAATAGCACAAGCTATAAAAAAAGACAAACAAGCAAAGAAAAAATTCTACGAAGAAGCAATACCTTCTTCAACAGTCCTGCGAGCGGCTAGCGGAATTATAAGCGAAAAAAAGAAAGAAAAAGATAAAGATACACAAGATAAAAGCCCAAAAGAAACACCTCCTCATCCTGGTATGGTTAAAAAAGGTAGAATATGGACCTGGCCACAAGAATAATAATGATAAACTATGAATGAAAATAATTTTCAAAAACGATATTCTGCTTCTTCACAGAAAATCAAAGATTTTCTTATCTCTGAAGAATTATATAAAACAATAAAGAATATTGTTACATTAACAAGATTAGATACAAGTCAGACAACTGAATTAACAGAAATGATTAGTAATGTCTTGTTGGGTCAAATATCACCGATAGATTTCTATAAAAAAATAGAATCTAGCTTAAAAGTATCTCCATCGCAAGCAAGAATTATTATTGAATTGGCAAAAAAGAAAATCTTTGAACAATTTAGCAAAGAATTAGAACAATATAAATCTCAACTTCTAGAACAAAAAATTCCACAAGAAATAAAAGAAAAAGAATCAATGCGACCATTAGAGCCAGAGAAGGTAAAACCTATGCAGGAAGAAGAAGTTAAACAAATTATTCCTGAATATTCTTTTCCTGAAGCATCTGAAGTAAAGGTAGAAAAACCAGTAAGTAAAATTGAAGAATTGAAAAAAGTTGTTACTCCAAAGGTTCCTCCTGAGCAACAAGAAAAGATTCGGGAAAAACTATTGGCAGCAATGCAAAGCAAAGATATCCAGCCTGAAATAATAGAAAAAATGAAAAAAGTTTCTTTTAAAAAACCAGCTCCTAAAGAAAAAAAAGAACCACTGAAAAAAAAGCCTATAGAGGAAATAAAATCTTCTGAAGTTTTAAGCGGAGAAGGGGAAAAATTTAAAGATGAAGAAATCTTTGAAAAGACTAAAAAAGAAAGACCTTATATTCTTGGAGCTAAATTGAAGGAAGAAAAAGAAAAAAAAGAGAAAACAGACATCAGCGAAGAACCTATTCCTTATAAAAAATATCAGAAGGAGAACCCATTTGGCCAAGCTTAAAAATATGGTTTATCAAGTGCCACAATTCATAAAAGAAGAAACAAAATTAATGGGATTGATCACTTTCACCCAGTTATGGATCTTGTTATCTTTTGGCGGACTGATTATTTTACTTTTTTTTGTTTTAAAATTATGGTTTTGGATAATTTTACTAATGATTCTCGCCCCTACTTGCGCTTTTCTCACGTTTGGAAAAATCCATAGTGTTCCTGTTTATACGCTTGCTATGGCTGCTATTCGACATTTTTGGCTCCCAAAATTCTATTTATGGAAAAAAGAAAAAACTTCTTTTAAAACGACAGAATATATTTCCCAGAAACCCAAAGATACAATAAAGATACAAGCTAAAAAACAATTAGATAAAAAAACACTAAAACAATTAACTGACATATTAGATAAATAAATGCCTAAAGAAACTTCCAGTAGTCAATCGCTTATCTCCCTTCAACAGATTAAGAAAGGAGTAGTTATCCTTAAAAACGGTTCACTCCGTTCGGTTTTAGAAGTCTCTGGCATCAATTTTGATTTGAAATCAGAAGAAGAGCAATCTTCGGTATTAATGAGCTGGCGTAATCTTATAAATAACTTGGATTTTCCATTACAGGTTGTTTCTCATTCTAGACGGGTCAATATTGAAACTTATTTGAATTTCCTCCAAGAAAAAATTGGTAAAGAAACAAATAATTTACTTAAGCTTCAAGGAGAAGATTATTATACATTTATCAAAGGGCTTGTTACTGGAAACAATATTATGAAAAAAAAGTTTTATGTAATAGTACCCTATGACCCTGTTATGATAAGAACTAAAACCGTATTGAGCCAAATAGCAGAAGCTTATAAAACATTGCTGAATTTAAGACATCAAGCATTTTCTGCTACAATTCCTCTTTCTGATGAAAATTTTAATCAGCATTATCAACAGTTAATGATAAGGCAGAATAATATCATCACCAATTTAACAAGAATGGGATTGCAGTCTCGACCATTGACTACTAAAGAATTAATTGAATTATTTTTCAATTCATATAACCCAGAAGCTTTTGAAAGAGAATCTATAAATATTCCAGAAGAATTTAATAAATAAAATATGCGTTTTCCAAATCTATTTAAAAGAAAATCTAAAAATCCACAGGAATTAGCTCAATCTCAGGCTATCTCCACTCTTCAGGATTTAATTGCTCCTGCAGGATTAGAAATCAATACTAATTTCCTTAAATTAGGAAATAAATATTGCTCAACGCTTTTTATCCTGACTTATCCAAATTATTTGGCTTCTAATTGGTTCTCTTCTATTGTTAATTTAGATGAATCTTTTAATATTTCAATCTTCTTTCACCCATTAAATATCAATAAAGTATTGAGAGATTTAAGGAAAAAATCTGCAGAAATTCAAGCCCAATTAAGCATTGAAACAGACAGGGGATTAGTTCGTAATCCTTTATTAGAAGCTGCCTTAAATAATGTTGAAAAATTAAGAGATACAATCCAGCAAGGCAGTGAAAAACTTTTTGAAGTAGGCGTTTATATTACTTTTTTTGCTAACAATAAGGATGAACTTGTAAAAATTGAAAGTAAAATTAAAAATATATTGGAACAACAATTAATTTACGCAAAACCCACAATTTTCAGAGAATTTGAAGGAATGGAATCTTCTTTGCCATTAGGAATGGATAGATTATTATTAACCACTCCCTTGAATTCGCAGCCAGCTTCAACGCTTTTCCCGTTCTCTTCTTTAGATCTTTCAGACAGTAAAGGGATACTTTATGGTGTTAATCTGCATAATAATAGCTTGGTTATTTTTGATCGCTTTACTCTGCCAAATGCTAATATGGTAGTTTTTGCCCAAACTGGCGCAGGAAAAAGTTACGCTGTGAAATTGGAAATTCTTCGTTCGTTATTATTAGGAACTAATGTATTAATTATTGATCCAGAAAATGAATATGAATATTTAGCTGATTCAATTGGAGGAAGTTATTTTAAAATATCTGTTGCTTCTGATGATAATATTAATCCATTTGAACTTCCTGTAGTAAAAGAAGAAGAAACTAGTGAAGAGGTTTTTCGCAACCACATCCTGAATCTTATTGGCTTAATTAAATTAATGCTGAAAGGCCTTTCTCCGCAAGAAGAGCTGATGTTAGATAGGGCAATTGTGCAAACTTATGCAAGCCGTGATATTTTTCCTGAGAATATAAGCAAAAAGAAAAATCTACCGTTAATGGAGGATTTAGAAAATGTTCTTAAAAATACAGAAGGAGGGGAAGATTTAGCAGCAAAACTATATAAATTCACTAAAGGAAGTTATTCTGGTTTTCTTAATCAACCATCAAATATCAATATTAACAATCGTTTAGTTATCTTTGGCGTAAGGGAATTAGAAGAAGAACTTAGGCCTATTGCTATGTATGTTGTATTAAATTATATCTGGACAATGGTAAAAAAGGATTTAAGAAAAAGAATTGTAATTATAGATGAAGGCTGGTGGTTATTGCATCATGAAGAAAGTGCCTCTTTTCTATTTGGTTTAGTCAAAAGAGCACGAAAATATTATATGGGAGTAACATTTATTACACAAGATATAGAAGATGCTTTAAAATCACCTTATGGGAAACCATTAATTACTAATTCTGCTCTCGCTCTTTTGTTAAGACAATCACCTGCTAATATTGATGTTGTAGGAAAAGCTCTAAATCTTACTGAACAAGAAAAAACAATCCTTTTACAAGCTTCTGTTGGGACAGGACTCTTTTTTGCAGAAGACAAGCATGCTGCTATTCAAATCATTGCTTCATATGCTGAAGACCAAATTATCACTTCAAACCCGGCTCAACTTATAGATATTAAAAAAGCTAAAAAAGAATTAAAAAAGGAATAAATATTATTTTATGGAAAATAAAATGAATTTAACAATATTTTTATTCTTGCTTATAGCAGCTATTATAAAGGATGTTTTAGAACTTATCTTGGGGTTTATTCCTGGAATTAATCTTTTTGTTTGGGTTTTTACTTTACCATTTGTTGTCTATATTTTAGTTATAACGCTTATGAGCGGAATAAGAGGTACATGGATTTTTATTAGCCAAGGATTAGATCTTATACCAATCGCTAGTATTTTGCCCATTACTACTTTAACTGTTATACTTTGCTATATATTCCAAAAAGCACCTACTCCTGTTAAAAAAACCATAAAAACAGCAACTAAATTTACTCCTGCCACATCGCCAAAAATAAAAGTTTAATTATTTAAATTAATAAATAATATGTTAAAAAAGAATATTTTTAAAAAAACAAATGTAATTCTATTAATTGTTTTTGCATTAAATATAGGATTATGGATGTTCTCTACTCCTATACAAGTTCAGGCATGTTTAGATAAAAATGGTGAGCCCACTAGAAACTGCTACTCATGTAATTCCGAAGGACAGTGTGTTAGCGACCCAAGCGGGCCTTATTGGTGTGCACAATGTTTTGGTAAATGCGGTTCTGCATCTTCTGGATCATCTCTTCCATCTGGACCAATTAATGTTAATATAGTCGGACCAACTCCATGTAATGTACCAGTAGATCCAGCTAATTTCTTTAATACAGTATCAAATCTCTATGATGGCACAGAAATGGCTGAAAATACTAAGCAAGAACTCATAAATATGATAGAAAACGACGAAACAATCCCAGAAACATTAAAGTCTTATCTTATTAGTTCAATACAGAAAGATAGCAGTATTCCAGAAAATACAAAAAATATACTTATAGATGCTATACAAAATAATGAAAAAATCCCAGAAGATTTAAAATCATTGGCCATAAGCGCAATAAATGGAAATACAGATATGGCAGGACTTATTCAAAATTGGATTTTAGATTTATTACTAAAGCATGTAGATATTGAACATATTTGTAAATCACTCTCTGATATAGCTGCAAATACAATGATATTTGGCACAACAGTTGGCGGACCAGTCGCTGCATTTATCACTCAAATGTGTCCAATAATTTTAAATGAGATTTTACAAGCATTTCTGCAAACATTACCAGAACCACCTGCTCCTGAAAATACACAAGTAATTCAATATCCAATCTTTGAATCTTATCAATGGGAAATAGGAATTCCAGGATTCACTCAACCAGGAGAAATTACACCCTTCAAATAAAATTAAAAAATAAAAGAATAGAATTTATGAATTTAGAAAATCCTTGTTTTGTCAAAATAGTTAAATCTGCCTTATTAATTGTAATTATTTGCATTGCATTAAGCCCGTTCATCCCTTCAGTTACAGCTTTTGCAGCAGATAACGCTGGTGGAGCTGGCGGAGTAGTCAAAACTCCAATGAATCTAATAAGTGTTCTAATTTGGTGGGCTTTTCGTCTCGCCGGCATTCTGGCTTTTATTATGATCGTTTTTGCTGGATTTCAATATTTGACTTCTGGTGGCAATACTGCCCAACAAAAAGACGCTCAAGAAAGAATCATGAACGCCATTGTCGGTCTTGTTTTATTATTTGCTTTTTATATTATTCTTTACACTATCAACCCTGATATTTTAAGTGGTTCTTCTGATACGCTAACTCTATCTTCTTCGGAAACAACTCCACAAGCTCAAACTACATCAAATAATTTGGTTAATATCAGAGATATGGGAATCCCAATAAATGATAGTGTGTTTGGTCAATCAGAAGCTTATTTGGATTTCACATTAGCAAATAAATTACTCTTATTAAAAGATACAAATCCAAAATGGTGGGTAAATGATGCTTGTATTGATGCTGAATGCAATAGTACGAGTTATACACCAAGAAGAGCTGATGATTGTCACCTTGATGGCATGTGTGTAGATATAGATTCAATCTCAAATAGCTTTGAAGATAATAAAAAAATAATCGCAGAATTTAATAAAGCAGGGCTGGCAGTATTAGATGAAGGTGATCACTTGCATGTAGCCCTAATGGAAGCAACTGGATATGGTTCATATCCAGGAAGCGATTATTGTATCACGCAAGGGTGCTGGTACGGTGCTATTTGAAAAACTATTTTTCTTGTGGCTTTATTATAATATGCCTTTCTTTTCCTTCCCCAATACTCTCTGTAAACACATCGCCCCTTAAAGCAATTTCTAAATGAATAATCCTTCTGTCTCGCGCTCTCATAGGAGGTAATTCAATTTCTTTCTTTGATAAAGAT
The DNA here is from genome assembly GCA_964513365.1 of uncultured Candidatus Saccharibacteria bacterium. GTDB lineage: Bacteria > Patescibacteriota > Minisyncoccia > UBA6257 > UBA6257 > DAOVIY01. The sequence goes on along the minus strand of CAZEMH010000019.1, from coordinate 996 downwards.
ACGTGGCGAGCTGCTTTCTTCGCAAATTCTCTCAATTTCTCTTCTTGCATTGCTCTATAATTATTAATATCTAAAATAATTCTCCAATGGTCATCACTGGAGTATTTTTTTGAAAAAATATTTAATAAATACTCAAAAGCTTGTAAATTTTCTCCATCTCGCCCTATTAAAAGACCGCTGTAATTAATCTCTGGATCAGTTTTTATTGAAAATTGGACAAGTTTGTCTTGTGGACGTTCTTGCATACTAATTTCAAAATCTACAAATCCAGCAATTGTAAATAAATCTTCTAAAAATCTTTTTACTTTTAAGGTCTCCATAATTAATAACTTCCGTTTTTATTGCTTAATTTTTTCTACAGCATGTTTATTGATCACATATTCTTGTAGAATATTTATCAAAGTGAATCCTATCCAGTATAAAATAATAATTGCCGGGAATCTTTGATAAAAAAATAGAATTATAAAAGGAAAGCCGAGCAACATAGCTTTATTTTGTCCTGAACTTGGTTGTATAAATGTTAAGAGAGAATTTAATGAGGCAGAAATAATAGCAAGGATAAGGCTTGGGGCTTTAAGATTAACAAGCCCAAGAAATAAATAATTTATTTGCTCTGGCGATTTAATAAAACTATAAAGGTGAGGAGTCCAATCGCTTTCTATGGCTTGTTTAAAAAAGACAAAAAGTGAGATAAAGATAACCATTTGAAAAATAATAAAAAAGAAAGAGCTACCAGGATTAATTTTTTCTTCTTTGAAAATTTTCATTACTTCCTGATTAGCTTTTACTGGATCATCCTTAAACTTCTTTTGAGTTTCTTTAATCTTGGGCTGTAATTTTGCCATTTTCCTTTGATCACCCATAGCCCTTTTATACCAAGGCCAGATAATAAGACGAATTATTGCTGCCAAAATTAAAACAGCCCACCCTAAATCACCGTTTGTTAAATTAGAAAGTATGGCTAGAAAATTATATAGCGGCTGGATAATTAATATT
>CAZEMH010000018.1:0-8479 GCA_964513365.1 uncultured Candidatus Saccharibacteria bacterium | reverse complement strand
TGTATGATCAACTACTTTGAATTACCAGAAAGAGCATGGGTTGGTTATCCAATAACAGGAAAATGGTCAGCAAGTGATTGGTGTGATGATTGTGATGTTGATTGTACCCCTTATCCAGAATGTGTATGGAAACAAGATAGTATTGGAACTGGATTTGATGAATACAAATTCACATTAGAACAATCAGGAACCTACAATTACACCCTTACATGTTATGGAGAAGGAGGAATAGACGAAAGAACAGAATCTGCCACAGTTGAAGCCCTTAATCTCCCATGGTGGAGAGAGATTATTCCTGTGTTGCCTGGGTTTTTGAGGGGGATTTGGAGGTAACATAAATAGATACAGATTAAAAATACGGAGAACTGTTCCCCGTATTTTTTATGTTATAATATTTTTATGATTATTAAGGATATTTTTGTTTATATATTTATTTTTATTATTTCTTGGTTTATTTTTGATAGGCTTGGTTTATTTTCTAATATTTTTATTCAATGGGGCATCGGAGCAATCCCTTTATTGTTTCTTATTTTTTATCCTGTTTTTATTACCTTAAGAAAGAAAAGAAATCTTTCAGAAATAGGGTTTACTCTAAAAAATTGGCCAAAAGCGATAGTTTTTGGGGTGAGTACTGGTTTAATAATAGTAATTTTAAATAGATATTTTTTCTACGGCGAACAATTAGCTAGTTTTAACAATTTAGGTTTAGGAATAATTTATTGGGCCTTTTTAGCGTTTTCCCAGGAAGTCTTTTTTAGGGGATATCTTCAGAAAAATTTGGAAAAAACATATGGTAATTTATTAGGATTGATTTTTGCTTCTTGTCTTTTTTCTTTATGGCATATTACTGTTCGTTTTTATCCAGGATGGATGACGCCAATTGCATTATTAAAGGTATTTTCAGTTGGCTTGCTTTGGGGCCTATCCTTTCAAAAAACAAGGAGCTTAATTGCTCCGTGTTTGTCTCATTTTTTAGTTGGAATTCTTCTTAGTTATTAATTATCATAAAGATTATTTATCTTTTTTTTTGCTTTCGGTAATTAATTTAAAGAGAATAAGAAAACTTATGATGATGATAATTAATGCGGTTAATTGGGCATAAGTTAATGTAAGATACCATATTTTGCCTTGACAAATAAAATCTTCGTTATAGCGGAAATATTCTATTATAAACCTGGCGAGAGAATGAAAAGCGGTTCCTATAAAAAACAAGGAGCCATTTTTTAATTTTATTTCTTTAAAGTAAAAATATAATAATACAAAAATTAACAAATATGAAAAAGCTTCATAAAGTTGAGTGGGGTGTCGTAACAAATTATCCCCTAAGCTTAGATTTTTTATTGCCCAAGGAACATTTGTTATTATCCCATAACAACAACCATTTAGAAAACAGCCGATTCGTCCAATGGAATGCCCTAATAACATTCCAAAAATTATTACATCCAGCCATTTTCCTATTTTCTCTCTATTATTTTTTAATATCAAAAGAACTATTAAAAAAGCTACAATGAATCCTCCTTGCCAACTAAATCCTCCTTTCCAGAATCGAAGTATTTTTAATAAATCTTTTTGATAAGAATTAAAATTTAAAAAAACATAGCCAAGGCGAGAGCCAATAAACGCGCTGATAATTGTAATAAGAATTAGATTTCTGGCTTTATGTGGGTTTAAATTTTTATTCTTCGCTTCTAAATAAACAACAATTCCTCCTATAATAAATCCCAAAGCCATAAAGACCCAATAGGATTTTATTGAAAAATTACCGATTTCAAATAAAATGGGATGCATATTTTTTAGGGTAAAATAGTGGGCAGGGAGGGACTCGAACCCTCAAGGTCTTGCGACCAATAGATTTTGAGTCTATCGCGGTTGCCAATTTCGCCACCCGCCCTTGAGAATACACAAATGCTAAATACATAGTACAGTATACATTATTTAATATATAAAATTCAAGAAGAAGTTTATTAAATACTATAATTTTGATATAATAATATTAATGGCAGAAATTATTGCGATTTGTAATCAAAAAGGAGGAGTAGGAAAAACCACGACTGTAACAGGATTGGGGGCTTATTTAGCTGCTCTTGGAAAAAAAACATTGGTAGTTGATTTTGACGCTCAGGCTAACGCTACTTCTGGGTTGGGTTTTGATTATAAAAAATTGCAAAAGACAGTTTATAATAATTTGATTTCTGATTATTCTCCAAAGGAAACAATTTATAAAACATCAATTTTTGGTTTGAATATTCTTCCTGCTTCACCAGATTTGATTGGCGCTCAAGTGGAATTAAGTCGTTTTACAAACAAAGAATTCAGATTATATCAAATTCTTTCTTTAATAAAGGAATATTATGACTATATTTTAATAGATCTGCCACCTTCATTGGGCGTGTTGACAGTTAATGGTCTTGTAGCTGCTGATCAGGTTTTAATTCCTTTGCAAACAGAATATTATGCTTTAGAAGGATTATCCCAGCTTATTACCACCATTGATTTAATAAGGAGAAATTTAGAAAAAGATTTGAAAATATTAGGCGCTGTTTTGACTTTATATGACAAAAGGAATAGATTAGATAGAATGGTTCTTAAGCATATCAGAAGAAATTTTCCAGGATATGTTTTTGATACAATAATTCCTAGAAATGTTAGTTTGGCTGAGGCTCCAAGTTTTGGGCAGTCTATTCTTCAATATAATCCTAATTCTGAAGGAGCGAGAGCTTACAGACAATTAGCGCAGGAATTAATTAAAAAAATTGAACATTTTTAATAAATTATGGATGAACAAAATTCTTTAGGACAAGGTATTAATGCTTTAATTCCTTCAAAAAATAATCAAGAACCAAGCGAAGGCGCTTTGGAGGAAAAAATTAGTGAAAAACTTAACAATACTTTTTCTGATTTTCCTCAGGATTTAACTCCTCCATTGAATTCTATAAAAAAAGATTTTCAAGAGGATTTTCAGCAAGCGCACACAAAAGAAGATTTAATTCCAAGCAAAACACCAAGTACCCAAGAAAGAATTCCTGAAGTTACTAAAAACAACGATTTATTTGGTCCTGTTCAAAAAAATTCAGTTTCTGATTTTAATCAAAATGAATCTGTTGTTCAAGATGAAACTATTCCTCCTTCTAATCTTTTAGAAGATAAGATTTTTTATATCGAGGTAGATAAAATTAAATCTAACCCCCAACAACCACGAAAAACTTTTCCAGAGGAAACAATAAAAGAATTAGCTGATTCTATTCGGGAACATGGAATCCTGGAACCTTTAGTTGTTACAAGAGAAGAGAAAGAAACAGACTATGGAACAAATGTTGAATATCAATTAATTTCTGGAGAGAGAAGGCTGTTAGCTTCAAAAATGTTAGGATTGCCAACAGTTCCAGTAATTATTAGAAGGCCGATTTCAGAACAAAAAAAACTGGAATTAGCTTTAATAGAAAATATTCAAAGAGAAGATTTAGATTCAATATCCAAAGCAAAGGCATTTGCAAGATTAATTAAAGAGTTTGGTCTAACTCAACAGAATTTGGCAGCAAGAATAGGTAAGAGCAGGGAAGTAATTGCTAATACATTACGCTTGCTTCAATTATCATATGAAGCCCAGCGTGCGTTAGAGCAAGGTAAAATTAATGAAGGTCATGCCAGAGCAATTCTTCTTTTTAGTAATCCTGAAAAAAGAAGACTGTTTTTGCAAGAGATTTTATCTAAAAATCTTTCTGGGCGGGAATCTCTAGAATTAGCTCAACACTATTTACAAGATAATCTCAGCAATAATAAAAAAGAAACATTGTCCAGAAGACGAAATGTTTCTTTGGATCCAGAGGATTTAGAAGTGAAAGAAAAATTGGAAGATTTTTTACAGACGCCTGTTTTAATTAAGAAAAAAGGCGGACAAGGTGCGATTGAAATCAAGTTTTTCTCTCAGGAAGATTTGAGCAAAATTTTAAATAGAATCTTTCCCTCTTAACGCGTCTTGAATCTTCTTTCGTGTTTCGCTCATTTTAACAAATTCTAACCAAGAGGAAGATGGCAATTTCCTTTTTTTAGTTATTATTTCTATTACTTCCCCTGATTGTAATTTATAATCCAATGATACTAATCTACCATTAACCTTAGCTCCGGCAGCTTGATTTCCTACATCTGTATGAATTTGATAGGCGAAATCAATAGTAGTAGCTCCGTCTGGTAAATCAATAATATCTCCTTTTGGTGTTAAGACAAAAATTCTGTCTTTGAAAAAATCAACTTTCAGGGAGCTTAGAAATTCTTCAGAGCTATAAAATTTTTTTTGCCATTCTCTCAGTTGATTTATCCAATAAAAGTTTTTAGGAGGATTAAATTTCTTCCTTTTCTTATATTTTTTATTATCTTTTTGGGATTCATAGATCCAATGCGCGGCAATTCCCCATTCTGCTTCTTCGTCCATTTGAGGCGTTCTAATTTGGATTTCCACTATTTTTCCGTTTTTTGCAAAAACAGTAGTGTGAAGGCTTTGGTATCCATTGGGTTTTGGAAGAGCAATGTAATCCTTGAAACGGCCAGGAACAGGTTTCCACATTTGATGGATAATTCCTAGGGCACCGTAGCATCTCTCTAAATTAGGCATAATAATTCTCATTGCCACCAAGTCATGAATTCTTTTAATGTCCATATCTTCTTTTTGCAGTTTGCGCCAGATGCTATACAGATGTTTAGTTCGGAACTGTATTTTTTCAGGATGCAAATTATTCTTTTTTAATTCTTTTTGCACCAAAGGAACTAATTCTTGAAGGTAATCTTTTAATTTTACATTTCTTTTCCCAATTATTTTTTTAGTTAATTTATATTCTTTTTCATAAACATATGGAAAAGCTAAATCCTCTAATTGGGCTCCCATATCTGACATTCCCAAGCGATAAGCCAATGGAGCAAGAATTTCCAAAGTTTCTAATGATTTTTTTCTTCTTTTCTTTGACTCTAATGGCCACAAAGTTTTCATATTATCCAATCGATCAGCTAATTTAATGAGAACAATTCTTAGGTCTTTCGCCATAGCCAAAATCATATTTCTAAAATTCTCTTTCTCTGTATCATCGTCTTCCTTGTATTTAATTTTATTAACCTTGGTTAATCCATTAACTAAAAAAGATATCTCATCATTAAACTGGGATTTAATTTCAGAAATGGGAATTCCACAATCCTCAACAACATCATGAAGCACACTGGCAATCACAGCGTTAATACCTAACTTCATTTGGCTAATGCTTAAAGCTACTCGTAAAGGATGGTTTACAAATGGTTCTCCTGATTTTCTTTTTTGTTTAGAATGGAATTTTTCAGCAAATTCAAATGCTTTTTCTAATAAATCCATCTCTTTTTCATTGATAGAATTCTCAAGATTCTGAATTATTTTCTCTTTTAGGGATTTCATAATTACAATTACGATTAGAGCACTTTATTTTAGTTTTTGTTTCTACAAGGGGTTTTTTGCATTTTGGGCAATTTTCCCCTGTAGGCTTATAAGAAGAAGCAAAGTCGCATTCAGGCCATCGCGAACACGCATAAAACATTTGTCTTTTTTTGTTTCTTTTCATTATTATATCTCCTTTTTTGCACTGGGGGCACTTCATAGAAAATTCATTATTAATGGATTTGGTAAAGGAACATTTAGGCCAATCAGAGCAGGCAAGAAATTTACCAAATCTTCCCAATTTTAAGACCAGATTATTTCCACATTTTGGACATTTTTCTTTTGTTTCAACAATTGGTGCTAATTCTTCTTTGGAAACTTCTAGATATTTTTTTTCCAAATTATCCTTAAATGGTTTATAAAATTCGCTAACCATATTTACCCAATCTAATTTTCCCTCAGCAATATCATCCAATTTTTCTTCTATCTGGGATGTAAATTTATAATCCACTATATCTGGAAAGTGTTTTGTTAAAACATTATTTACTAGAATTCCGATTTCTGTTGGAATAAAAGATTTGCTCTTATCTCTTGCGACATATCCTCTGTATTCTAATACAGATATAATAGGTGCGTAAGTTGAAGGTCGTCCAATGCCAAAACTTTCCAAAGTTTTTACTAGAGAAGCGTCATTATATCGCGGAGGAGGTTGAGTAAGGTGTTCTTTAGTATGAACCTTTTTGATTACTAGCTTTTCTTTATTTAATAATGGTGGTTTTTCCTGAAGATCTGACGGTCTGGAATAAGGATAAATACGGAAAAATCCATCAAAATCTAAATTGTAGAAATTATTCTTAAATAAATATTTATCTTGTTTGCCTTTGCATTCAACAGAGATTGAAGTTTTTTCTAAGATAGCAGAAGGCATTTGGCTTGCTAAAAATCTTGCCCAAATGAGAGTGTATAAAGATAATTCGTCTTTTGTTAAATATTTTTTTATTTTTTCCGGCGTATAAAACGGGTCAGTACAGCGAATAGCTTCATGGGCTTCTTGGGCAAGACGAGAGTGTTTTTTAAAGATTCGCGCTTGAGGTAAAGCATATTTCTTTCCCAAGTTTGTTTCTAAAAAATCATGTGCAGCTTTAAGCGCTATTGGAGAAAGATTTGTAGAATCGCTTCTCATATATGTAATTAAACCAATAATTTCTTTTCCGAGCTTCTTTCCTTCATAAAGTGATTGTGCTAAATACATTGTTTTCTTGGCGGAAAAATGGAGTATCTGCCAAGAGGATTGTTGTAAAGTGCTTGTAGTGAATGGAGCAGCAGAATGGCGCTTTACTTTTTTTGTTTCTATATTCACAACATAGGCATCTCTTTTCTCTAAATCTTTTTTAATTTTACGTGTTTCTTTTTGTGATTTAATGCCTGGCTTAGGCAATGGATTATCATTAATTTTATCTAAATTAAATTCAAATTTATCATTCGTTTTTTGTTTTTCTAGTATAGCAGAAATGCTATAGTATTTTTCTTCTTTAAAAGATTCTCTTTCTTTTTCTCTTTCAACAATTAATCTTAAGGCAGGTGATTGCACTCTGCCTGCAGATAACCCTCTAAATATCTTTTTCCATAAAAACGGGGATAATTCATATCCTACCAATCGGTCTAATATCCTTCTTGTTTGTTGAGCGTTTACTAGGTTTAAGTTAATATCACGCGGATTTTTAATAGCGTTTTCTATGGCTGGTTTAGTGATTTCATGAAAAACGATTCTCTCAAATTTTTTTTCTTCAATTTCAAGAGCTTTGGTTAAATGAAATGCAATAGCTTCTCCTTCCCTGTCTTCATCAGACGCTAATATTATTTTATCGCTTTTCTTAGCCAGTTTTTTAAGCTCATTAACTTTTTTTCTCGCTTTTACAGGGATAATATAATGCGGAGTAAAATTATTTTCTATGTCAATTCCTAATTTAGACTTAGGAAGATCGCGAACATGTCCATAACAAGCAACAACTTTAAAACCTTTTCCCAAAAAATTGGAAATGCTCTTTGATTTTGTAGGTGACTCAACAATAACTAATTTCATATTATTTGTTTTTAATGTAGCTTCCTGCATCTGTATTTTTAATAAACTCTTTTAATTCTAAAGTGGTTAGAATAACAAGCATCTCTTTAGGAGAAAGATTAGAGATTTCTATAATTTTGTCAATAGCAAGAGTATCTTCTTTATGCTTTTCTTGAGATAAAAGCGAGCTGCATATTCAATTCTTCCAAAATATCTTCAATTTTGGAAACTAGCTTTGCTCCTTGTTTTATTAAATTATTAGTTCCTATAGAATTTTTATTAAATATTGAACCGGGGATAGCAAAAACTTCTCTATTCTGTTCTAATGCAAATCGAGCAGTAATTAAAGCGCCGCTTCTTTCTGGAGCTTCTATTACTATGATAGCTGAACAAAGTCCGCTAATTATTCTGTTTCTCCAAGGGAAATAATGTTTTAATGGAGGGGATTCTAATGGATATTCTGTAATTAATGCGCCGTGTTTGGTTATTTCTTGAGCTAATTTTCTATTGTTGTAAGGGAAGATTTTATTTAAACCTGACCCTAAAACAGCAATTGTTTTTCCTTTATTTTTTAAAGCGGTTTTATGTGCTATAGTATCAACGCCTTCAGCTAAGCCGCTTACTATAACAAAATTATAATCTACTAATTCTTTAACTAATTTTTTTGTGACTAATTTTCCATAAGCACTCATTTTTCTTGTGCCTATAACAGCTATACACGGCATCTTTTCAGGGATTTTTCCTTTAATATAAAGAGACAAAGGGGGATAAGGAATTTCTTTTAATAAATATGGATATTTGTTTACTGAAGAAAGGATAAAATTAATTTTTTGTTTTTGTAGTTTTTGCCATTCATTGTAAGGATTAACAAATTTTTTCTGTTTGGTATTTAATTTTTCCCAATAAATTTTAAAAGATTTACTAGAAGATAAAATAGGGAGCAATTTAAGAATCTCGTTCTTAAAAACTACATTTAGAGCGTTTAAATAGACTTTTTCTTCTTGGTGGGGCATAATATATAAATT
>CAZEMH010000017.1:8640-9786 GCA_964513365.1 uncultured Candidatus Saccharibacteria bacterium | reverse complement strand
ATAAAAAAGGATCAGCTTCAATTTTCTTTATACTGTTAGGTTTGTTATTTGTTGGCGGTTATTTAATAAATGAAGGGATTATAACAATAAATCTTCCTTCTACTACAACAACGATAATTGGATTAACTACGACAACTACAATTTCTTCAGAGGAATTTTGCCAGAAAAAAGGAACTGATATTAAGCTTAGTTTATCAGAAGCTAAAGAAATCGCTATTCATGGTCAATGCGGTGATAAACTTAGAGACACTTATATATGTAATGAAATTACTGGAACTTGGTGGATAGATTTGGATATAGAAAAAGCCGGTTGTAGTCCTGCTTGTGTAATTAATGTAGAAACAAAAACAGCAGAAATTAATTGGAGATGCACAGGCTTGCTTCAAATGTAGATTAGCTCTATTGACCGATATATTATATTATGGTATGATTAAAATGTCCTAATAATAGGGCATTTTAATTAAGTTGTTAGGTTCGTAGAACCTTGAAAATAAAAAAAATAAAAGAGAGGAGGTGATTTGAATGAAATGGGATGGAAAGTATAAAAAATGCAATCCTGTCTGTTATGACAAAATCTTTGAAAGAAACTTAAGGAAGGTGATTGATGCTAAAGCCGATACCGTACACGTGATATTTCCCTATAATCAGAAGGGTTTGTTGGTTCCTGATGATGAATTTTGGTTTGAAACGATGGAAAATATGAGTATTGGTAATTTATTAATCTGTTCTCCAAATTCTTTAGTGAAAACATGGCCCTTAATTTCAGAAAAGAATCATTTGATTACAGCAAGCGAGATGGTTTTTAAGTATTGGCAAGAAATTAAGATATATTTGAAAGCTAATCCAAAGATTAAAAATATTGTGGTAATTAGCTCTGATATAAATATATCAAGAATCAAACGGGATTTTTCAATTGTGCTTCAAGGAGATGGACATAATTTTAATGTAGAATATAAGATTATTGTAGTACCTCTTAGCTTTTGGAAAACTGTTTACCAGTTTCGAGAACTAGTTGTATCTAATCTTCCGGTATGGTTGTATAGATTCTTAGGTAGTTTTTCTTCATGATTATAATTATACTATTAAAGGAGTATTATAGGTGAGAAAAAATAATAAAAAACGAAAGGAAGGTATAGAATGTTAAAA
>CAZEMH010000017.1:0-8540 GCA_964513365.1 uncultured Candidatus Saccharibacteria bacterium | reverse complement strand
CCTCAATATTATTAAGTTCAATTAAGCCCTCGTTGTTGAATCAAGAGGGCTTTTTTTATGATATAATTAGTAAAACTTATAAAAATTATTAGTGATGTTAACTAAAAAAGCTCTTATTCAAGAGATTATTGATTTAGGTTACTTAAAATCCCCAAATATTATAGAGGCATTTTTAGCTATCGATAGAAAAGATTTTGTAGTTTTAGAGTATCAAGACGAAACTTATTCAAATATTCCCTTACCCATTGGTTTTGGGCAGACTATTTCTCAGCCTCTTACAGTGGCTTTTATATTAGAACTTCTTCAGCCGCAAGCAGGAGAAAAGATTTTGGATATTGGGGCTGGTTCTGGTTGGACAACTGCTCTTTTAGCTTATATTGTGAGCCAAAAATTAAAGAGAGGAAAAGTAATTGCAATAGAAAGAATACCTGAATTAAAAGAATTCGGAGAAAAAAATGTGGCAAAGTACAATTTTATAGAAAAAGGAATAGTTAAATTTGTTTGTGGTGATGGTTCTCAAGGTTATGAAAAAGAAGCTCCTTTTGATAAAATTCTTTGCTCAGCTGCAGTAAATGAAGTTCCTAAAAATTGGTTAAGACAACTAAAGATAGGTGGAAGAATAGTTACTCCCCTTGATGGAGAAATACAACTTTGGATAAAAAAAGCGGAAAATGAATTTGATATTAAGCGTTTTCACGGGTTTACTTTTGTTCCTTTAATTACTGATAATGAATAAAATTCATTTTTAAAGTTGTTTTTTAGGTCTAAATTTGGTAAAATTTGAAGCATGCCTAAAGGAAACAATATAACACTTTCTGTATATGCTGGTGCTGGTGGTCAGGATGCCGAAGACTGGGCTTTAATGCTTTTAAGGATGTATCAGAAATATTCAGAAAGGAAAAATTGGAAATTTTCATTATTAGATAAGAGAGAAAATGAATATGGTGGAATCAAAAATGCTGTTGCCGAGATAAATGGAGATGATGTTTATAAAATTTTAAAAAATGAGAATGGCGTTCATCGTTTAGTAAGAATATCTCCTTTTTCTTCTGCAAAGCTTCGTCATACTTCTTTTGCTTTTGTGGAAGTTTTGCCAATTATTGAGGCAAATGAATTTCCATTAGAAGAAAAGGATTTAGAAATTGAAACTTTTCGTTCCTCAGGGCCAGGAGGACAAAATGTTCAAAAAGTGGAATCAGCTGTGAGAGTCCGTCATAAACCTACTGGAATAGTTGTTAGTTGTCAGGAAGGAAGATCCCAATTTAGGAATAAAGAAAAAGCCCTGACTATTTTAAGGGCTAAACTTCATCAGTTAGCTGAAAAACAGAAAGTAAAAACATTAAAAGAATTAAAGGGTGAAAAAGTAAAAATTGAATGGGGTAATCAGATTCGTTCTTATGTACTCCATCCCTACAAATTAGTAAAAAACCATCATACTGGTAAAAAAATAGGTAATGTTGAAGAAGTGCTAGAAGGGAATTTAGATAAAATTTTAAATTTTTAGTTATGCCATTAGTATGTTTTAAAAATGTATCCAAAGCTTATAACGGTTCTTTGATTTTAGATAATATTACTTTTGAGGTAAGATCAGGGGAATTTGTTTCTTTAGTAGGGAGGTCAGGCGTAGGAAAAACCACAATCTTAAAAATGTTGATAAAAGAAGAACCTCCAACCAAAGGAAGAATTTTTTTTAATGATAAGGATATTAATAAATTTAAACCTAGTGAAGTAACTTTTCTTAGGCGGAAGATTGGGATGGTATTTCAAGACTTTAGGTTATTAGCCAATAGAACAGCTTATGAAAATGTGGCTTTTGCTATGGAAGTGGCTGGTTATTCTGAACAAGCAATAAAAAAAGATGCTCCTGAATTATTAAAATTAGTAAATTTGGAGGGGAAAGCAAATAATTTTCCACATCAACTTTCTGCTGGAGAGAAACAGAGAGTGGTCATATGTCGTGTTTTGGCTCAAAGACCAGAATTAATATTAGCTGATGAGCCTACAGGTGATTTAGATCCAATTAATACATGGGAGATTATAAAACTTTTAATGAAAATTAATGAACTTGGCACAGCCATAATTTTAGCTACTCATGACAAAGAAGTGATAAATACTTTAGGGCAGAGAGTCATCAGTTTAGATAAAGGAAAAATTATTCGTGACGAAGAAGAAGGGAAATACTTAATTTAATAATCTAATCATATGTTTATTGTTATAAAAAGAGTTTTTCGCACAGCTTGGCAGGGATTGGTTAGAAATAATTGGCTTTCTTTGACTTGCATAGCAATGATGACTATCAGTTTAATTATTTTAAGCTCAATTTTGATATTTAATAATACCAGTAATAATCTTATTAATATTTTGAAAGAAAAGATGGATATTAGTATTTATTTCCAAAGAGATGTTCCAGAAGAAGATATTTTAAGAATTCGCGACGAGCTTATAGGCAATGAAAAAATTGCTAAAATTGAATATATATCCCAAGAAGAAGCGTTAAAATCTTTTGAGGAGAAAAGCAGTAGAAACCCAGCTATTAAAAGAGCGTTAGAAGAATTAGGAGAAAATCCTTTGGCTGCTTCTCTAAATATTAAAGCTAAGGATACAAAATATTATACAGAAATTATTAATGATATTAATAATTCAGCTTTTAAAGAGAAATTAATCACAGTGGATTTAATGGAGAATCAGAGAGTGATAGAAAGAATTAATTCTTTATCAGTAGGAATAAAATTAGGCTCTATTCTAGTTATTATTATCGCCGCGTTTTTGAGCCTTCTTATTAGTTTTAATACAATTCGTATGGCAATTTATTCCCTAAAAGGTGAAATTGAAATAATGAAATTAGTTGGAGCTTCTAATTGGTTTATCCGCGGCCCATTTCTTTTAGAAGGAGCACTACAGGGCATAATCGCCTCTTTTGTCGCGATTTTAATCTTAATCCCTCTTGTTATGTGGGGTAGCCCTAGAATTGAATCTTTTATGGTTGGAATAAGTATGAGCTTGTATTTTTGGTCGCATTTCTGGTATATTCTTCTGTACCAAACATTATTTGGCATATTTCTGGGAATAGTATCCAGCTTCTGGGCAATGAATAAGTATCTTAAAGTATAAATATTGCCGGGTCGTCTAATGGTAGGACAGGTCCCCTTGGAGGATCTGATCTTGGTTCGAATCCAAGCCCGGCAGCAAATTAGAATCGCCAAAGAGGCGATTTTTTGGTAGAATAGGAATATATGAAAGAGAAAATCGCAATAATTTCAATATTCGCAAATATTGTTTTAGCTGGAAGCAAAATTGCTGTTGGCGCTTTTTCTAATTCTGCTGCTATTTTAGCCGAAGGATTGCATTCTTTTATGGATATATTTTCTTCGGCAATTGGCTATATTGGTATTAGAATTTCTAAAAAACCTAGCGATAAAGAACATCCTTATGGCCACTATAAATTTGAAGTTTTAAGCGGAGTAATTATCACAATCATTGTTTTTGCAACTGGTATTGGTATTATTTACGAATCTTATAAAAACTTTCTTAGTCCCCAAAAGATTGAAATTAGTTATCTGGCTTTTGGTGTTATGATATTTTCAGCTGCTGTAAATGAAATCATGGCTAGATTGAAGATTCATCATGGTAAAAAAGAGGGATCTGTTAGTTTGCTTTCAGATGGAATTCATTCACGGGTTGATGTTTATACTTCAGTAGCTATTTTAACAGGTTTGTTTTTTGTTAAATACTGGATCTACGCTGATGCTCTTTTAGCTTTATTGATTGGTCTATATATTATTAAAGAATCATTTTCATTAGGAAGAGAAGCAATAGATTCTTTGCTTGATGTTAGTGCTGGCGAAGATATAGAACAAAAAATAAAAAATATTGCTAAAGAACAAAATATTGAAATTTCTTCTTTAAAAACTCAAAAAAAGGGTTCAGCTACAACAGCAAATTTAGTTATAAAGCTGCAAAGCAATTTAAGTGTGGAAGAGGCAACTAAAATTTCCGATAGATTAAGAGAAAAACTTATGGAAGAAATTAAAAGTCTTCAATATGTCGCAATCCAAATTGAAAGTCATGAAATAAGCACTGGTTTTTATAGGCCTCATCTTGGAAGGAGTTTTGGTTGGCAGAGGAAAGGTAAATTTAAGGGAAAAATTCAAGAAGCAATTGGCAAAGGTCCAAGTGGTTATTGTATTTGTCCTAAATGCGGTTATAAGATTGCGCATGAGAGAGGCGTTCCTTGTTCAACTTTAAAATGCCCTACTTGCAATACAAAATTAGAAAGAGAGTGATATGTTAATTGATGATATCAAAATTAAAGTGAAAGCCGGTCATGGAGGCTGCGGCGCAGTGGCATTTAATAAAACATTAATGAGCCTTGGGCCGACTGGAGGTAATGGTGGTAAAGGAGGCAGTGTTTATCTAGAAGGCGTGTCTGATATTGGCGCTCTTTCCCAGTTTCGCGGCAAAAAGGAATTAGTGGCAGAGGATGGACAAGATGGGAAACCCCAACTTCATGATGGGGAAGACGGTAAAGATATTATTTTAAAAGTGCCAATTGGCACTTTAGTTCATAATCTATCTACTGGCGAAGATTCAGAAATTATTTCTATTGGACAGCAAATACTTATAGCCAAAGGCGGTAGAGGTGGCAAAGGTAATTTTAAATTTCGTTCATCAACTAATACAAGCCCAACCCAATTTCAAGAAGGTTTGCCCGGTGAAGAATATGAATTAAGGCTTGAACTTAAATTAATTGCTGATGTTGGATTTATTGGCTTGCCGAATGTAGGTAAGTCCAGTTTATTAAACGAGTTGACTAATGCTAAAAGCAAGGTTGCTAATTATCCTTTTACAACGCTTAATCCAAATCTGGGCGCTTATTATGAATTGATATTAGCCGATGTTCCTGGAATTATTGAAGGTGCTTCTGATAATAAAGGGCTTGGTATTAAATTTTTACGCCATATTGATAGGACAAAAACGCTTTTTCATTTTATTTCCGCAGAATCATCTGATCCTGTAAAAGATTATCAAATCATTAGAAATGAATTAGGCGCTTATAGCAAAAAACTTTTAGATAAAGTTGAATATATTTTTTTGAGTAAATCTGACTTATTAGATAAGAATAAAATAAAAGAAAAACTTAATCAGTTAAAGAAAATAGGAAAAGAAGCAATTCCGATTTCTATACTTGATGATGAAAGCATAAAACATGTTGAAAAAATATTACGGGATGTAATAAAACAAAAATACAAAAAACTTTGAAAAAAAATTAAGTTATGATAGAATAGAAAAAATAAAATTTACACCATGAAAAAAATATTAATTATTTCTTTGTCCATTGTTCTGTTAATAGTTGTAATTAATTGGAGTAAAAATAATAAAATAAATAAAGATATGGATTCTGTTATAGATAATAATGAACAAGTTAATGAAATTGAAAACAATGAATTAAAAATAGAAGTATTAAGTGAAGGAGAAGGGATAGTAGCTAAAAACGGAGATGATGTATCAGTTCATTACATTGGAACACTTGAAGATGGCACAAAGTTTGATTCAAGTATAGATAGAGGCGTTCCTTTTGAATTTAATCTTGGCGCTGGCCAGGTTATAAAAGGATGGGATTTGGGAGTTTTAGGAATGAAAGTAGGAGAAAAACGGAAATTAACAATTCCTTCAGACCTTGCTTATGGAGAAAATGGAATACCTGGGTTAATTCCTCCAAATGCAACTCTTATATTTGAAGTTGAGCTTTTAGAAATTAAATAAATTAAACGGAATAAAAAAATAGGGAACCTCTGATGGTTCCCTAAGCTTTTTAATAATTACTTTTTTTTAAGGAGAATTTTCTCTTTTTTGATTAGTTTTTTCTCTTGTTGGCACTTAATCTTTGTACAAATAGTTTCAATTTGTGGCTCGATTTGTTGATAGTAATGGTTTGTTTTCTTTTTTCTTCTATGCCATTCTAAACAGCGAGCTGCCAATGAATATATATATCTTATCTTTTGGTCTTGAGAAAACGATTCTTTTATACCATTTGTTTTAAATTGACAATCTTGATGCTTCCCTGCGCATAGTGGTCCTAATTTACATTTTTTTCCATTTCCTTTATTAGTCAGATATTCAAAACACTTTATCGGGATTTTCATTTTTTCTCCTTTTCTTTTCCTAATTTTTTTTTAATTTTTCTTTTTTTAAATTCAGTAATAATTTTCATTCGTTATCTTTAATTTTTTCTTTTTTTTTTGCCATTTTTTATTATTTTTGCAAAAATATTTTTTATCTTTAGCATAATCTATCCTTTCATTTTATTTTTTTCCTCTCCTTTCATTTTATTTTTTCAAGTTTTCAAGATACTATTCTCATCCAGGGTAGATATTAGTAGACGTTATAATCTGCGAGAAAATCAATTTTCTCACAATTAAGTAAGTCCACCCTGGAATATACTTATTTTACAACAAATATTCATTTTGTCAAGTGATATTGACATTATTTTTTTCTGCTTTATAATACTTTTTAAAATTAATCTTTTATAACATGAAACATCGTTGTTTAAATTGCGGATATATTTATGACGATAGTATAGAAGAAATTAGTTTTATGGAACTAGATGAAGAGTGGATTTGTCCTGAATGTGGTGCTTATAAATCAGAATTTGAGTTAATAGAAGAATATGGAGAAAATATAGAGTTAGAGAATGTAGAAGAAATGAAGAGCGAAAAAAAATTAAAAGATAAATTTTATTATGAATAAAGATGAAGCTTTATTAATGTTGAATGATAAGGTTAAAACGCCTAACTTGGTTAAGCATTGTTTGGCTTGCGGAGCTGCTATGAAAGAATTAGCTAAATATTTTAAAGAGGATGAAGAAAAATGGGAGATAGCTGGGCTGCTTCATGATATTGATTATGAAGAAACAAAAGATAAGCCAGAGCAGCATTCTTTAATAGGATCAGAATATCTAAAGGAACAAAACATAGATAAAGAGATTGTAGAAGCGGTAAAAACCCATAATGAAATTCACGGTATTGCTCCTGAAACTAAAATGGCAAAATCTTTATTTTGCGTTGATCCTTTAACTGGTTTGATTGTTGCAACTACCTTAGTATTGCCTTCTAAGAAAATTAAAGACGTAACAACTGATAATATTTTAAATCGTTTTAAGGAGAAGGGATTTGCTAAAGGAGCTAATCGGGAAATTATCAAACAATGTGAATCTTTATTGGGGCTTTCCTTAGAAGAATTTGTTGATTTAGTTTTGCAGGGGATGCAAAAGATTGATAAAAATCTTGGTTTGTGATAGAGTATAAGAGTGCCCTTTGGGGCATTTTTAAAAAGAAAAAAATGAAAAATATAAAGAGATATTTTAAAGGAGCTGTTCAAGAATTAAAGAAAGTAAATTGGCCCACTCGTAAAGAAACCATACATTATACTTTAGGTGTTCTTGGACTTTCTTTTGCTGTTGCTATTGTTCTAGGGCTTATTGATTTTGGGTTAATTAAATCAATGGCTGTTATTATAAAATAAGAATTGTTAATTTATGCCAAAACAGCAGATAAATTTAGGAAGAAATTGGTATGTAATTCATACTTATTCTGGATATGAAGATGCCGTAGCTCGAAGTTTGAGACAAAGAGTTGAATCTTTAGAAATGCAGGATAAGATTTTTAATGTTTTAGTGCCTAAAGAAAAAAAAGTAAAGATAAAGCATAGTAAGCGCGCTATTGTAGAAGAAAAAATATATCCAGGCTATGTTTTTGTTGAAATGATTGTTACTGATGATTCTTGGTATGTTGTGAGAAATACTCCAATGGTAACAGGTTTCATCGGAGCTGGAACGACTCCACGCCCTGTTCAAGATGAAGAAATAAAGCAAATTTTAAAAAAGACGAAAGAAGAAGAGCCAAAATACAAGATAGATTTTATGGAAGGGGATCTAGTTACTATTACAGATGGTCCTTTTAAAGATAAACAAGGAAAAGTGGATGAAATAGACCATGAAAAAGGAAGAGTTAAAGTATTGGTATCTTTGTTTGGGAGGGATACTCCGGTAGACTTGGATTTTCTTCAAGTAAAAAAAGATTAAAAATTTTATTAAAATATGGCAAAAGCAATAAAAACAACATTAATTTTACAGATTCCTGCTGGGCAGGCTAATCCTGCTCCGCCTATTGGTCCTGCTTTAGGGCAACATGGTTTAAATATTCAGGAATTTTGCACACGCTTTAATGAAAAAACAAAGGAACAAGCAGGAGATATTATTCCTGTAGAAATTACTATTTACCAAGACAGAAGTTTTGATTTAAAATTTAAGCAACCGCCAGTATCTGATTTATTGCGCAAAGCTGCAGGGATACAAAAAGGAGCTGGTAATCCTTTAAAGGAAAAAGTTGGAAAGGTTACAAAAAAACAAGTTGAAGAAATTGCTAAAAGAAAAATGCCTGATTTAAATACAACAGATATAGAAGCAGCTATGAAAATGGTGGAAGGGACAGCGAGGAGTATGGGTATAGAGATAAAGGGATAGATATATAAAGATATAAAAA
>CAZEMH010000016.1:0-10622 GCA_964513365.1 uncultured Candidatus Saccharibacteria bacterium | reverse complement strand
AGCTCCTCAAAACAACGGCATCTTTAGTATAGCAAAGAAAAATATTTTGTCAAGTCTTTCAGGATTTTTAATATTTTGAGGTTATTGAAAGAACTTCTTCCAAACTAATCACTCCTTCTAAAACTTTAATTATACCATCCTGCTGTAATGTAATCATCCCCTGCCTTTTTGCTTCTGCTGATAATCTTTCCTGCGATGGCTGGGATAAAATAATTTGCTCTAATTCAAAAGTCATTTTTAATATTTCAAAAATTCCGATTCTTCCTAAATAACCTTTTTTATTACAAGTAGTGCATCCTTTTGACTTATAAATATAGTAAGGCCTGTGATAAGGCAATTTTTCTCTTTTTTCTTTTGGCAAAGAAGCAAGAACTTCATCAATTATCTGCTGTTCTCTTTCTGAGGCTACAACCCTTTCCTTACAATCAGGACATAATCTTCTTGCCAAGCGCTGAGCTATCATTAGGTTCAATGATGAAGGAATTAAAAACGAATCTATGCCTAAGTCCATTAAACGAGGAATAACGCCAATAGCATTATTCGTATGCAAGGTAGATAAAACCAAATGCCCTGTTAAAGCAGAGTGGGTTGCTAATTCAGCTGTCTCATTATCTCGTATTTCTCCAACCATTATAATATCTGGATCTTGCCTAACTATATGGCGTAATCCGCGTGCAAAAGTATATCCAATTTCAGGAAGAACCTGAGACTGATTAATGCCTTCCATTGTATACTCAACAGGATCTTCCAAACTAACAATATTTACTTTATCTTGATTTAATATCTGCATAATTGCATAAAGAGTTGTAGTTTTTCCTGAGCCTGTAGGCCCTGTAATTAAAATCATTCCATATGGTTTAAGAATTTCATTTTGAAGAACCTGCAAATTTTCTCCCTCTAAACCTAATTCATGAATGCTTTTTAGCCCAGAAGTTGGGTCTAAAATTCTAATAGCTATTTTTTCTCCCAACGCAGTTGGGAAAGTAGAAACACGAAAATCAATTTCTTTATCATCTATAATAGTAAAAAAACGCCCGTCCTGCGGCAAGCGCGTTTCATCAATCTTCAAATTAGTCATTATTTTCACACGGGTAATAATAGCTTGATGGACTGCTAAAGGCAGACTTAATGTGTTGGAAAGATTGCCATCAATACGAAAACGCACTCTTAATTTATTGCGCTCAGGCTCAATATGAATATCAGAAGCCCGTGAACGAACAGCATATTTTAATATTGAAGCAAAAAGTTTAATAATTGGCGCTTCTTCAGCTACAGCTCCAGCAGTAGATTCTAGATCCACTAATTTAAAGGGGGACCTTTTCTTTTTCACGCCACTAAATCTTTTTTGAAAATCCTCCAAAAGTTTATTGAACTCCACGGTAAATGTTTGGTATTGCTTCAAAATATTTTTAAAATCAGATTGAGTAATAATCGAAACTTTTAATTTTAAATTCAAGCGCTCTGTTATAAATTTTACAGCTTCTTGCGCCTTCGTGTCATCAGGATATACCATTCCAACATCTAAAACATTATCCTTTTTATTAAAAGCGATAAATCCATAATGCCGGGCAGTATCTTCAGGAATTAAATTTAAAATATTTTGTGGAACAATTTCTGTTTTAGAAAATATTTTTACTGGCAATTTAAAAAGCTCGCTTTTAATTTGCGAGAGTTTTTTTTCGTCAACTAAATTTTTCTCATAAATTACATCCTCTACTCTTTTTTCTAAATTTTTTGCTTCCTGTAAAAGCGTATAAGCATCTGTTTGTTTTATCAATCCTTTTTGGATAAGAGCAGAAAGAAAAAGTTCTTCTTGAATCATAAATTAATAATTTTGGAGTTTTAAAATCAGTACACTGCCTTTAAAAAGACTTAAAGGGATTTACGCGGCCTAAATCAGGAATATCTAATGGCCAAGAAATATGTGAATTTAATGTTTGAAATACAGGATTATTAGAAACCATTTCAATATCTAACTTGGCCTCAATTAATTCTTGTGAAGAAGTAGGAAGTAAATCTTCTATATCCGGTTCTGAGAAAATCTTACTAGGCTTAAAGAAACTCCAACCAACCCAACCTATCATAATCAGAAGCAAAATTATTACTAAATATATAAAAATATTATTCTTTTTTTGTTGTTTAATTTCTATCGCCATAAGATAAAAAGTATGTTAATAATGTAATGTTATATTCTAAAATATCTGACGCTTTTCCTTTAGAAGAAATACTTGATTTTATACTAGATTTTGCAAGATCAATGATACGTAATTCTTTTTCAACTTCTTCAATCCATTTTTTAGCATCATCATAAGTTGCAGCAAAACTTGTTTTAATTTCTAAGTAATTCTGGTCATTTTTAATAAATTCACGAAAAGTTAAATTGTTTAAAGAAATACCAATATTTTTAGAAATTATGTCCAGAGTAGCTAACACCTGAGCTGTTTGCGGACTATTAGGCAAAGCTAAATTAATACTTTCCACTTGGTCTCCCAAATTCAAATAGCTTTGAATTAAAGACTCTGACTTAGCTTTATATTCCTGTAAAAGTTTTATATTTTCTTTTGTCTTCTTTATTTCCAAGTTTAATTCTTTTACGTGATCAAAAGAAGGTTTAATAAAGCGAGCAAATAAAAATATAGTTCCTATTACTAATAAAGTAATCAATAAAATTGAAAGATTTTGTTTTGTAGTTTCTGTCATCTTATTGGTATTTTAACAAATTTGGTTGAATAAAAACATACAAAGAAAAAGAAACATTTTCACCTTTAGCAGATTTCATTTGTTTTACTGCTACTGCCTTGATTTTATCTGAATTATTAACTAATCCACTAACAGCTTCACTAAACACCATCTGATTTTTAGCTACACCATCTAAAATAAATTTATTATCATCTGTTGAAAAATCCAAGCTAGTATAATAAACCTCAGGATGGGTCAACTCTTCTAAAACTGTCAGCGCCTGAGAAAAATATATATGATTATTCAATAATTTACTTAAACTATTTAATTTTTTTTCAAAAAGGATAGCTTCTTGTTCTTTTTGTAAAGGAAAATCAGACCTTATATTCTGAAATTCTTCTTCCAAAACAGATAATTCTGCCTCTTTAGTCTTATTCCAATAATCTAATCCAAAATAAGCAGCTACTGCAAAAAGGAAAATAACCAAAACAAACGTCAAAAGTCCTTTTGGCCATGTAGGAGGAAGTTCTTTTGTCTTTAATGATTCTAAATTAATATTCTGCATTTTTTGTTAATTTATACTCTTGTGTATATTTTACCTCTTTTTAAAAAGTCAAGCAAGAAATTTATATGTCTTTAAAGACTACAGCGCAAGCGCTGGTCAAACTTGGACCAATGTCTTTCATTATGGGAGCAAGATTTGGATTGTAAGAAATCAATCCAAAAGAAAAAGGATCTCCCTTGGTAACTGGCATGGCTAATTGTTTAGAATAATAATCTTCCAAGCCCTGAAGATTGGAACCTCCCCCTGTCAAAATTACTTTTTCCGCTTTTCTCTTAGTTCTCAAAAAGTAATTGTTAATAGCCTTTTCTGCTTCCCTTTTAATAACATCCAACAGTGGCACTAAAAGGTTTGTAATTTTAACTTCCCCTCTGGCCCGTATATTCAATCCATATGCTCTTTTTAATTCTTCTGCTCTTAAAGGATTAATTCCTAATCCACTGCTTATAACTTGAGTAAAATCTCCGCCAGCAGTATCTACATTATAACTTGTTCTTAAAGCTCCTTTGTCCATTATATTAATTGACGTGCTTCTTCCTCCAATATCAATTAAAGCTATCGTTCCTTTTTCTTTTTTACCTAATAAACGAGCAATAGCTACAGTTTCTAATTCCAATCCTTTTAAATTGATTTTAGCCAATTCAGCACTATGAACATATCTCTTAATAATATCAGTTGGTACAGCCATTAGAAGAATAATAATTTTGCCATTTGTTCTTTCTATAATTTGCCAATCTAAAGTTGTTTCCTGCAAAGGCATTGGAATATACTGCCCTGCTTGAAAATGCACTGCCTTAGAAAGCTCTTTATTTGACATTTCTGGAAGCTCCATCATAGAAACAAATCCAGAAAAACTTGGTAAAGCCATATAAGTTTTCTGGTTCTTCGTTTTTGATTCTTCTATCAACTGTTTCAAAAGCAAAGCAGTACTCTCTTCTAATAATTTAAAACTGTTTGTTTGAATAGCATCATTAATTCTTTCCAGATGTCCATACTTTTCCAAAATCCCATAATTAGTCAATTCTATTTTTTGTTTGGTCTTTTGCAATTCCACCAATTTAATAGAAGTAGTTCCAATGTCTATTCCCAAAAAAATATTTTGTTTAAATAAATTAAAAATCATAAAATTACTAAATATTCATGTACTATATCATAACTATATTATATAATATAGTATAGGTTTTGCCAAATACAAATTTAATATATCAATGCTCCACCGTTTTTTAAAGCTATTCATAGATATTTTTTTTCCTTGGCAATGTATTTCTTGTAAAAAAGAGGTCCGTCTTTCTTATCCGCTTTGTAAAAAATGCCAAAAAAATATTCCCATTAACTGTTCTTTTATTTGTCCTGTTTGCAAAAAAAGAATTATTAATTTTTCAAAACGTTCTTGCTTTTGTAAAACGCATATAAATGCTTTGGGTGTTGTTTCTTTTTACGAAAATTCAATTATTAGAAAAACTATTCATTTCTTTAAATACCGACCAATTATCTCATTGCAAAAACCTTTGGCTGATTTAATGATAAAATTTCTAAAAGAAACCGACTTTTTTTCTGAAATTGATAAAAAAAATATATTACTAATTCCTATCCCATTACATAAAAGAAAAAGAAGGCAAAGAGGATTTAATCAGTCAGAATTATTAGCAAAAGCTGTTGCCTCACATTTTTCTTTAAATTTTCATCCTAAAATTCTTCTTAGAATTAAAAATAATTTACCACAAGCAAAAATTAATAATTTTATTGAAAGAAAGAAAAATACCGAAAATATTTTTCAAATTTCTACTTCTAATCTAAATCTAATTAAAGGTAAATGGATAATTTTAATTGATGATGTTTACACTTCTGGAGCAACAATGCAGGAAGCGGCAAAAATCTTAAAAAAGAATGGCGCTAAAAAAATAATAGGTTTAGTTCTGGCTAGAGGATAAAGAATTAGCGGAGGAGGTGGGATTCGAACCCACGATCCCGCTAAGCGGGAAACAGCTTTTCGAGAGCCGCGCTTTAAACCACTCGGCCACTCCTCCGAATAAAATCTTTTAATTAAATATAATTTTTTTAATTTTTTCAGTCATATCTAAAGGATCTTGATGTTGAAAAACATTACGTCCTACAGCCACTCCTGTTGCTCCAACTTTCATTACTGATTCAATAATTTTTAGAATTTCCTCGTCTTCTATTTTTGGCCCTCCTGATAAGACAACATTTGTTTTACCAGCTGATTGCACTGCTTTTCTAAACGTTTCTTCAGAACCACAATATTTTATTTTTATCATATCAGCTCCCAATTCCAAGCCAATGCGAGCAGCATAGCTCGTCATCTCTGGAGAAGATTCATTCTCTACTGCCGAACCCCGAGGATATATCCAAGCAATTGCCGCCATTTTTAATTGATGGGCTTGTTCTTGAATTTTCCCAAAATCTTCAAACATCTTCTCCTCATATTTGCTTCCCAAATAAATAGTATAACCAACTGCTTTAGCTCCCAATTTTTTTGCATAATCTACTGAGCAATTAATTGGAGAATAAGGATCAGTAGTTTGTGGAATATTAGTTTTGCCATTAATTTTTAAAATCAACGGAATTCTTTTCTGATATTTAGTGCCTGTATAATATTTTTCTGCTATTCCTTTGTGTAAGATAATTCCTGTATATCCTCCTTTTATCGCTAAATCTAAAATATATTCTGGATCTATGCTTTTCCCTATTAAATCTTTGGGGCCGTGCTCAAAACCATGGTCATAAGCTAAAAATAATGCTTTATCTTTACGCAAAAATGGTTGAAGGAAATTGTTATTCATAATTTTAATGATGTTATTTTAAGATGCTGGAATCGGGATTTTTTTAAATCTTTTTTGTAAAGAATACCGGACTTGGTCCCAATATATTCTATAACAGACCTGGCATTAGCTAAACCTGCGCGAATTGCTTCTTTTATTAATTTTTCGTCAATTTTTTTCTTTTTAATAAATGTTGCAATAAATGCTGAGGTAAAAGCATCACCAGCGCCAGTTGCGTCTATTATCTTTTTCCCTTTTAAAACACTTGCTTTCCATAAAGTTTCTCCATTAGAAACACTAACACCATTCTTTCCTTTTGTCATCACTACTATTCCCTTTACTAAATCATCTAATTTTTTAAAAATTTTTCTTTCTTTGCTATAAGGAATGCCTGTAAAATAGGCTGCTTCTTCCTGGTTACATATAAATATCTCAAATTTATCAATCCATTTAGGATTCTTTTTTAACCAATTTATTTCCTGCCACCCAGGATTAATAGCTAATTTAATATTTTTAGAAACAGCAAATTCAATTATTTTTTTTAAAATATTCTTTTCTTTTCCTAAAGATCCAATACATAACCAACGTGTTTCTATCTTTTTCCAAGGAATCTCAGAAATTGTTAATTTTTCAGAACAACCTTTATAAGAAAGAATGGTTCTTTCTCCGGAAGAAGTCAAAAAAATAACCGAATAAGCAGTAGGCACAGCATAATCTTTTTGAATAAATTGAGTATTTATATTTTCTTCTTTCTGTTCTTCAATGATTGTTTTTCCTGAAATGTCATTACCAACTCTGCAAATAATCGCAGTTTTCAATCCTTGTCTGGAAAAAGTTACAGCAGTATTAGTAGCGCTTCCTCCTGTAAGAAAATAAACTTTAGGAACCTTTATTTTGCTTCCTAAAGGCAAACAAATACCCTTGTTAGTAGCAAAGCATTTTCCTTCAACAGATAAAAAATCAATGCCTTGGAAAAAGCCATCACGAGTAGCAGAACCAATTGTAATTACGTCAAACATTATGGACAGAATTTTTAACTTTCAATTTTAAATTCTTAATCAAATCTAAGTTTTTTAATTTTAAAACATTTAATCATTTGAAATTTATTTCAAATTTCAAATTTAGAATTTAGAATTTCTTTTACTGTTTGCTCTATTGCTTCCTTATCAAGATTATATTTTTTTAATAATTCCTCTGCTTGACCACTTTGCCCAAACTTATCTCTTATACCCATAAATTTAATTGGCAGAGGATGATTCTCACTTAAAAACTCTGCTATGGCTGATCCCATACCACCGGCTATTTGGTGTTCTTCCAAAGTAATTATAGCTTTGGATTTTCTAGCCCATTTTAAAAGCGTTTCTTTGTCCAATGGTTTAATGGCGGAATTATTTATAACTGCTATTGATATTCCTTCTTGCTCTAACTCCTTGGCCGCTTCCAAAGCTTTATAAACTAAATATCCGCAAGCAAAAATAGTAATACCGGAGAACTGTTCTCCTTCTTTTGGCAGCCAAAGGACTTGGGATTTTCCAATTTTCCAAGATGTTTGTTCTGTTGTAAAAACAGGCGATTTTTCCCGTGGTAAACGAATATATACGGAATTTGGGTATTCAATAGCCGCCAGAATAGCCTTACGGGCTTCTAAAGCATCTGCAGGGCATACAACCGCCATATTAGGCAGAACTCTCATTAAGGCAATGTCTTCCAAGGCCTGATGGCTAGCGCCATCAGGCCCTACATTCAAGCCTGCATGAGAACCGATAAGAATAACCTTTTGCTGGTTATAGCAAATCGTTGTTCTAATCTGTTCCCAATTTCTTCCAGGAGAAAAAACACCATAAGTTCCCATTACGGGAATTTTTCCAGAAGCTGCTAATCCTGAAGCAATACCAGCCATGTTTTGTTCAGCAATCCCTGTTTGAACAAATCTTTCTGGAAAACGATCTCTGAATAAATGCATTCTTAGAGATTCAGTCACATCAGCACACAAAGCTACTACCCTTTCATTCATTTCTCCAGCTAAAACTAAACCTTCCCCAAAACCATCGCGTGGAGAAATTCGTTTAATTTTCTCTGTAAAAATCTTGGAATTAAATTTAATGTCAGAATTAAGCATAAAAAGAATTTTTATTGACCTTGACTAAAGTAGATCTCTCCATTAGAACTCCATACAGCGTAAGATTTATTTCCATCAGTTGAGATATTTGGTAAATCCGCTTTCTGAGTTCCATTACTAATATCTATAATATCAGACCAGCTATTACCATCAAATAAACGGAAAGGAACCCCTGTTTGGCATTCTCCCCATATAGCTTGAATATTATTTGCGGAAACAATGGCTAAGGATGGCCAACGGGAACCAATTCCAGGTGTTTCAGAAATCTGAGTTGGGCTATACCAACTTAATCCCCCATCTTCACTAAGAGAAAAATAAATTTCTTGATTAATGCAATCATTTGGTCCTTGGGTATAAGCAACTGCTACAACCCCATTAGCGCCAAGGCTGAGCCAATATGTATTATCTGGCCATAATGCTAATTTGGAAACTAACTGTGGAACACTCCATTTACCATCAAATTTTGTGTACATTATTCCAAAATTATATTTAGCCCAAGCAATATGAATATTCCCTGATTTATCAATTCTAATAGCTTTTGCTCCTGAAGTATAATCTCCGTAAAGCTGACCATCATCAGAAACATTTACAGGGGAAGACCAATTGGTTCCATCAAGGTTTGAATAAAAAATATCTGAGAAAGAAGAATAAACTATATGAACTTTATCATTTGAATCAACTTCAATTGAAGGGCTAAATCCTTGACAAACTTTTTGCGGGTTTGACCATTCAGTTCCATTATAAAATATGTAGTGTACTATATAGCCAGATCCTGAGACAGTTTGAGTATAAACTAAATGAATTTGATTTTGACTATCAATGGTAAAATCAAAATCATATAATGGGCTGTATTTATCAGAAGAAATAATAGGCTGAGGAGAACTCCAAACTTCATTCTCTAATTTAGAAAAATAAAGTTTGTATTGCGAAGTAAAATCAGAATCTAACCATAAAGCATAGACATTTCCTGATCTATCCTGCAAAACCTTTGGTTTATATGAAGTAATTGTTGAATTAGAAATATTTACTGGTAATGACCATGAAGGTACTGCAGGAGGAACAGGTTCTTCAGCAGGAATTACAATAATATTAACAGCCAAAGGCTTGCCAATAGTTCTTTTCCCTGCGCGAAGGTGAATAGTCCCACCATAAGTACCGGGACTGACATCTAATGGTACATTTATTAAAGCATTTATTTTATTAGGTTGATTTTTTATTACTTCTAAAGTTGATGGCTCAAAATCTTTAATAAATTTACTCAAATCATCTGAAGTACTCAAATTTACATCTTGAAAATCTTTTCTACTAGTAAATACGAGTTCAATTTCCTGAGTTTGGCCAACTTGGATTTTTTCTACTAGCTTACTCCTTCCCCACCATATTATACTGCTAGGCGAAGAAACTAAAGCTGCTAATAGAAATATAATTGCAGCTCCTAAAAATACAAAAGGTTTATACATATTTTTTTATTTATTATTATTATTTTTTATTAAACAACTTTTAATTTTTTTAATCTAGCTCTGATTCAATTTGCCCTTTCATATTTCTTAATTGCCGTAATGCTTCTTCAGCTTGTTTCGAATTTGGCGCCTTTCCATGCCATTGATATTCCCATTGCATAAAATCTACTCCTTTTCCAGGAATAGTATGAGCAATAATTACTACTGGTTTAACAAAAATAGATTTTGAAGCATGAACAGCTTTAATGATTTCTGGAATATTATGGCCGTCTATTTCCAAAACCTTCCAACCAAAAGATTCATATTTTTCTTTTAATGGTTCTAAAGGCATTACATTTTTAGTAAATCCATCAATTTGAATATTATTCCTATCAATAATAGCTGTTAAATTGTCTAATTGATGTTTTCCCGCCATCATTACCGCTTCCCAAGTATTACCGCAATCTTGTTCTCCATCGCCCATTAAACAATAAACCTGATGTTTCTTTTTATCCATTTTTGCCCCTAAAGCCATTCCAATTGCCTGAGAAAGACCTTCTCCCACTGGGCCAGAAGAAGTTTCTATTCCTGGCAAAGACAAGCGATGAGGATGGCCTTGAAGCCTACTTCCTAATTTCCTTAAGGTTTTTAATTCTTCTAAAGGAAAGTAACCAGCGTGGGCTAAGATAATATAAATTAAAGGAGCATAATGTCCATTGGAAATAACAACCCTGTCTCTTTCCTCCCAATCTGGATTTTTAGAATCATAATTTAAAATTCCACTAAAATAAAGAGCAACATATAATTCCACTGCGCCCAAAGGACCTGCGCAATGGCCTGATTTTGCTTCTAAAAGCATCTTTATTATTTCTTGACGAATACTTATCGCCAAGTTTTCCATTTCTTTTAATGTAAGTTTCATGATAAAAATTAACGAATAACGAATCTGAAACGAATATACGAATAAAGAACAAAAAACAATTTAAGAATAGAGCACCTCATGTCTTTAATAATAGCATATTCTTTCAGCGAAATAAATCAAA
>CAZEMH010000015.1:0-12239 GCA_964513365.1 uncultured Candidatus Saccharibacteria bacterium | reverse complement strand
ATCTGCGTCAGTCATTATAATAATCTTATGATAACGAAGTTTATCAATATTAAAATCTTCACTTATTGCTGTGCCCAAAGCCACGATTAATGCTTTTATTTCATCAGATGTCATCATTCTGTCAAAACGGCTTTTCTCTACATTTAAAATCTTGCCTTTTAAAGGAAGAATCGCTTGTGTATTTCTGTTTCTTCCCATCTTGCTCGAACCTCCGGCAGAATCTCCCTCAACTATAAATAATTCGGATTCTTCTGCATTTTTCGAAATACAATCAGCTAATTTCCCGGGTAAAGTCATCCCTTCTAAAACTCCCTTTCTAAGAATATTTTCCCGAGCTTTTTTAGCTGCTTGTCGTGCCCGAGCACTTAACAAAGATTTTTCCAGAATCTTTTTAGCATCTTCTTTGTTAATTTCTAAAAATTCTCTAAAATTCTCTCCTATAACTTGTTCTACAGCAGTTCGCGCTTCTGGATTTCCTAATTTTGCCTTTGTCTGTCCTTCAAATTGGGGCTCTCTTAGTTTTACGCTTATCACCGCTACTAATCCTTCCCTAGTATCCTCACCAGCAAAACCAATATCTCCGTTCTTAAAAATTCCCTGCTCCTTGGCATAATCATTTAAAGTTCTTGTCAGTGCAGATCTAAAACCAGTTAGATGCATCCCTCCTTCTGGGGTATGGATATTGTTAGCAAAAGCTTTTTCTGTGCTCTCAGAATCATCTGTATAAAGCAAGGCAACTTCAACTAAAATTCCTTCTTTTTCTTGTTTTGTGTAAAAAACATTATTAGTTAAATAATGGGTATTTCTTGCCAAATATTTAACCAATGTAATAATTCCGCTCTCAAAATAAAAAGTATAAGAAGGGATAATAGCACCGTTTCTGTAATCTTTAAATTTAATTGTGGTTCCTGATGTAAGATATGCCTGCTGCCTTAAATGGTCTAATATCTTTTTTGTATCGAATTTAATTTCTTTAAAAATTTCTGGGTCTGGTTCAAAAATAATTTTTGTTCCTGGCTTGTCGCATTTGCCTATCTTTTTTAACTTTGTTGTCGGTTTGCCTTTTTTATACTCCTGGCTATATAATATCCCGTCGCGACAAATTTCTGCTTGCAAATATGTTGAAAGAGCGTTTACTACAGAAATTCCAACTCCATGCAATCCACCAGCCACTTTATAAGATTTTCCTCCAAATTTTCCACCAGCATGCAAAGTACACATCACGGTTTCCAATGCTGATTTTTTTGTTTTTTTATGAATGTCTACAGGAATTCCTCTTCCGTCATCTGTTATTGCAACCCTGTTTTCCTTTAATATCTCAACATTAATATTCTTAGCATAACCACCCATTGCTTCATCTATACAATTATCTACAACTTCCCAAATAAGATGGTGAAGGCCATCTACTCCAGTAGATCCAATATACATGCCAGGTCTTCTGCGAACTGGCTCCAATCCCTCTAAGACATAAATATCTTTAGCTGAATAAGAATTTTCCTCCATATTAACAAGAGATTTTTTCATTTTTTCAGTTTTTTTTGCAGATTTATTCATATTATCGTATTTCTGCCCCAATATTTTCTAAGGCCTTGTAAATCTTTTTCATTTCTTTATCAACTTCTTCGTTTTTTAATGTATGATCCTTAGAGCGAAAAGTTAAATGAAAAGACAAACTTTTAGTGCCTAATTGAAGATTTTTTCCCATATACACGTCAAATAGATCCACATCCTCAAGATTAAATGGAGAAACATCTTGAATAACCTTTAATATTTTATCTATTAAAATATTCTGCGGAATAATAAAAGATATATCTCTGATAATCGCGGGATATTTTGGAAGTGGTTGAAATTCCCTTTCCTCTTTAATAATCTCCAACAACGGCAAAAGCTTAATTTCCCAAAAGATTGAATTTCCTTCGCAGTCATATTCTTTTAATAAATTCCTCCTTGGATTTCCTATTACACCAATTAAATCTTTGTTTTTATAAATTACTGCCCCTTGTTCTAATAAAAGTGAGTACTCAGTACCTTCTAATGGTTTGAAATTATAATTATCTTTATCTATCCCAAATTTACTAAACAAATCCTCTATAATCCCTTTTGCTTTATAGAACAATATGGAATCATTATTAGATTTTTCCTTTTGAGCTAAAATCCCTGAAAGAACGAAACATTCTTTTAAGCTCTTTCTATCCCTAAGATAAAATTTACCTATTTCAAAAAATTTAATTTTATCAACAAAACGAAAATTGTAATTTATATTCTTTAAAAAACCAATTAAAAGGGTTGGGCGCAGATATTTAGTCAAAGCACTGGTTGGATTTTCTATTTCAACAAGCTTCTGTTGCCATTTATTATGTAAAATATTTTTATCTTGTTCTGATATAAAAGAATAATTATACACTTCCTCCAAATTATATCCTTTGAGCCAGTCTTTTATCTGTTTTCGAAATTCAAAAAACTCATTCTGTAGAGGAATGGATAAAACTTCCTTAGGAATAATAGAATCTATCTTATTAATTCCATACAAACGAGCTACTTCTCCCATCACATCTTCTTTTATTCTTATATCATTTCGAAAACATGGCGGAGTAATTAAAAGATAGTCCTTCTTTTGTTTAAGAGAAAACCCTAAAAGAGAAAGATAATGAACAATTTCCTTTTTTGTGATTGACCATCCTAAAAACTTTTCCCAATTCTCCCATTTAATAGGAATCAATATTTTTTCTTCTTTTAAAATACCTTGCTCCACTCTACCTTTTAATATATTCCCGCCAGCTACTTCCTGAATTAACTGAGATAAACGATCAACAGCATAGCCAGTTAAATTAAAAGGAAGATTATGTTCAAACCTCCATGAAGCATCAGTCCTTAATCCTAATTTTTTTGAGCTGGATCTAATATTAGCCCCGTTAAAATTAGCGCCCTCTAATATTATATTTGTTGTATTTTTACTAATACCGGATTCTTTTCCTCCCTTTATTCCAGCTAGAGCTAATAAATTCTTGTTATCAGCAATAACCATTATGTCTTCATTTAACTCATAGTCCTCGTCTTCTAGCGTTGTAATTTTTTCATTCTTTTTAGCTTGCCTTACAATTATTTCTTTTTTATCAGAAGCTGTTGACTTAAAACAAATTTTATCAAAATCAAAAGAATGGAGAGGTTGCCCTGTTTCCAACATTACATAATTAGCAGAATCTACAATATTATTAATTGAACGCACGCCACAATCAGCTAATGCCTCTTTCAACCATTTTGGCGATTCTTTTGTTTTTACCCCCTGAATTATTCTTACTGAATAACAATTGCAATTTGGACTTTTTATTTTAATATCCAAAAGCTCTTTAGCAACTAAATTCTTTTCTTTTAAATTAATTTTAGGATAAATAAACTTTTTTTCTAAAATTGCCCCAATCTCCCGAGCCAAGCCCAAATGACCCGAAGCTTCAGCAACCTGATTAGATAAAAGGTCTACATCTAAAATAATCCTTCTGCCACAATGTTTAACTGTTGTTTCTGCAAAATGCATTGTTAAAATATCTGCCAATTCTTCAGGCGATTCTTTAAACTTTAATAAATCTTTTAACCAGTTATATGAAAATTTCATAGTCTAAAATTGTTCTAAAAATCTTATATCCGGACTGAAAAATAATCTAATGTCGTTAATATGGTATTTAATCATAGCAATCCTTTCAACGCCAAGCCCAAAAGCAAACCCTTGCCAACGATTAGTTGCGTAACCAGCTCTTTTAAATAAATCTGGATGAACCATACCTGCGCCCATTATTTCCAACCATTCATCTTTCACTTTTGACTTTTGCCCTTTGGCTTTTGACTTCATTTTAATATCCACTTCAACTCCAGGAGACACAAAAGGAAAATAGCTTGGCCTAAAACGAACCAAAACTTTTTGTTTAAAAATATCTTTTACTACTTCTTCAATTATGGCTTTAAAATTAGATAAACTAATATCCTCCCCCACCATTAATCCTTCTACTTGATGGAATTGAATTTCATGAGATGCGTCAGTTGCTTCATAGCGGAAACATTTGCCAGGGACAATTATACGAAAAGGGGGTTGATTAGTTTCCATAAAACGAATCTGCATTGGGCTGGTATGTGTTCTTAGTAACATCTTCGATTTCTGGTTTTTAACATCTGATTTTACCCAAAGCGTATCCCACATTTCTCTGGCAGGATGTTCAGCAGGAATATTTAAAGCATCAAAGTTATAATATTCTGTTTCAATTTCAGGCCCTTCAATAATAGAAAAACCCATTTTTTGGAAAGAATTAATTATATCATTCAAAATTAATGTCAAAGGATGAAGATGCCCTTGACGAATTCTCTCACCAGGCTGCGTAATGTCAATAAAATTAGAAGAAAAAGATAAATTGCTTTTTAAATCATTTTTCTTTTTTTCATACAAAGAAGAAAAAAGTTGACGAATTGCATTGGCTTTTTGCCCTCGTTTCTTCTTTTCCTTTATGGGTAATTTTGATAAAGAATTAAAAAATAAAGAAAGGGCACTTTTTCTCCCCAAATATTTAATGCGCCATTTTTCTAAATCTGATGTGTTTTTGATTAAAGAAATGCCTGTTTCAGCATCTTTTTTCAATTGATTTAAATCCATTGTATACTCTTTACCTCTTCTGTAATTAATTTTACTCTAAAATACCCATTTTTTCAAGCAAAAATTAATGATAAAAAGTTATTCTTGCGAAAAAGTGAAAAAAATTATACAATAAAATAGATAAAAATTTAGTATTATGTCAGGACATTCAAAATGGTCTAAAGTAAAATACCAAAAAGCTGTTAAGGATCCGAAAAGAGCCAAGGCTTTTTCAAAATTAACAGCTCTGATTACTGTAGCAGCAAGAGACGGGAGTAATATAGAGTCTAATTCGAAATTAAAAATGGCTGTTGAAAAGGCAAAAGAGTTTGGAATGCCGAAAGAAAACATTGAAAGGGCTATAAGTAGAGGTTCTGGCGAAATGGATGATGGGAAAAAACTTGACGAGGTTTTCTATGAAGCCTATGGCCCAGGTGGATCAGCTCTTTTAATCCACGCTATTACAGATAATAAAAATCGCACATTGGCAGAACTACGACATCTTCTCCAAGAACATGATGCTAAAATGGCAGACACTGGAAGCGTGCGTTGGATGTTTAAAGAATCTGGAAAAATTACTCTTCCTAAAAAATTTTGGAATGATGATATCTCATTAGAAGTTATTGAAAATGGAGCAGAAGAAATAAAAGAAGATGATGATCAAATAATAATCTATACAAACCCCAAAAATATTCTCTCAATCAAAGATTTTCTTGAGAAAAAAACAGATCAGGATATTGTTAAAACTGAACTTGATTTCATTAGTCAACAAACAATAGCTATTGCTGATAAAGCAATTAAGAATAAATTAGAAAACCTATTCGATGCTTTAGATGAACATGATGATGTTGAAGAAATTTATTCTAATGCTGATTTAATATAATGATAATTCTAGGCATTGATCCAGGGACAACTCGAATTGGATGGGCTTTTCTTCGAGTTGGAAGAAAAAATATAAAACCAATAGACTATGGGTGTTTAGAAATACTAGAACAAACCCAAGGACAAAGGCTAGAAATAATTGCTAAAAGCCTCAATGCCTTGATAAAAAAACACAAGCCATCAATAGTTGCTATAGAAAAAATCTTTTTCTTTAAAAATGCCAAAACTGTTATGAGTATTAGCGAAGCTAGAGGCGTTATTATCTTAATTATTCAAAAAAACCATTTAAAATATATTGAATTAACCCCACTTGAAATAAAACAAAATCTTATAGGTTATGGCAGAGCAAATAAAAAAGACGTGCAAAAAACAGTTCAATGTTTTTTCTCTTTAGAAACATTGCCAAAGCCTGATGATATTGCAGATGCCTTGGCTGTTGCTTTAGCTGGAGTAAATAAATTGGGAAAGCATACAAAATAAACAAGGAATGATTAAAAAAACTATTTCATTTTTTATACTATTATCTTTTTTATCCATACTCTTGTTAGGATTTCTTTTAATTTTCCTTGCTCAAGGCTTACCAGATTTATCTACATTTGACCAGCGTGTTATACCAGAATCAACAAAAATATATGATCGCACCGGCGAAATCTTACTTTATGAAATACATGGTGGAGAAAAAAGAACTGTTGTAAAGCTAGATGAAATATCCCCATATATTATCAAAGCAACTTTAGCTGCAGAAGATGATAATTTTTATAACCATTATGGCTTTTCTTTAAAAGGATTAGCCCGTTCTATCCTTCATAATATAACCCACCCTGGAGATCTTCGTGGTGGCTCTACAATAACACAACAACTAGCTCGCAACGCATTTCTCACTATTGATAAAACCTTGGTAAGAAAATTAAGGGAGGCAATTCTAACTGTAAAAATTGAAAAAGCTTACAGTAAAAATCAAATTCTGGAAATGTATTTAAATCAAATTAATTATGGACACAATGTTTATGGAATTGAATCAGCTAGCAATTTTTATTACAACAAAGAAGCTAAAAACCTAACATTAGCTGAAGCAGCTTATTTAACAAGTTTAATTCAGTCGCCAAATTACTTATCACCTTTTGGTAATCATTTAGAGGATTTAGAAAGTAGAAAAAATTGGATTCTTTCACGAGTAAAAAATCTTAATTATTGTTCTGAAGAAGAAGTAGAAGCAGCTAAACAAGAAAAAGTAGCATTTGCACAGCCTAAACTTGGTTTTAAGGCGCCTCATTTTGTAATGTATGTTCGCAATATTCTTTATGAAAAATTCAGTGAAGAAGAATTGGAAAAAGGAGGTTTTACTATTATTACTTCTCTAGATATGCGTCTTCAAACTTTAGCAGAAGAATTAGTAGAAAAATATGGAAATCTAAATGAAAAAAATGTTGGAGTAAAAAACTTAGGCCTCTTAGCTGAGGATCCTAAAACTGGACAAATATTAGCAATGGTTGGATCGCGTGATTACTGGGACTTAGAAGCTGAGGGGAATGTAAACACTACCTTAAGCATACGTCAGCCAGGATCATCTTTTAAGCCAATTGTTTACGCCACAGCGTTCAAAAAAGGTTTTCTTCCTGAAAGCATTATCTTTGATACTGCTATAGATGGTAAAATAGCCAATTTTTCTACTGATCCAAAAAACCCTTATTTAGTTCGAAATTATGATGAAAAAACCAGGGGTCCAGTCACCTTCAGGCAAGCTCTTGCCCAATCTTTAAATATTCCATCTGTAAAAATTTTATACTTAGCTGGAATAAATAATTCAATTAAGACTGCTCAAGACTTTGGAATTACTACACTCAACGATCCTGCTCAACACTACGGATTAAGCTTGGTTCTCGGAGGCGGCGGTGTAAAACTAATTGAAATGGTTCATGCTTATAGTGTATTCAATCAAGAAGGAATTTATCATCCACAAACAAGTATTTTAAAGATAAAAGACAATAACGACCAGACAATAGAAGAATTTACCTTAAAAAACAAAAAAGTTTTAGACCCCCAAATAGCCCGTCTCATTAATAGTATTTTATCTGATAACACGGCTCGGGCTCCTACATTTGGATGGAATAATCAATTATATTTCCCTGATTTTCAAGCAGCAGCTAAAACTGGAACAGATTCTGAATACCGCGATGCATGGACAATTGGATATACAACATCCTTAGTTAGCGGCGTTTGGGCTGGAAATAATGACAGATCTATAGTTAGCAAAACAGGAGCCCCGGGATCAATGTTGGCAGCTCCTTGCTGGCATGAATTTATGGAAAAAGCAGCAGAGTTCTATCCACCAACAAATTTTATTGAACCGCTTCCATATACTAATGACCAAACAATCAAATATTCTATCCCCATGCTTAATGGAAACTATATAAACACTAAGGAATATAAAAATATTGAGACTGAAGAAACAAAAATTGTTAATGAGATCCACAACATTCTTTATTATGTCAATAAAGATAATATCCTTGAATCCCCACCAGATGATCCATCAGATGATCCACAATTTTGGAATTGGGAAATTCCAGTACTTTTGTGGGCACAAAAAAATATTGCCAACTTTGGTGAGGAATATAATAAATATTTAGGCCCTGAATATATTCCAATCAACACTAAAACCACACAAACAACAATAAATTTCCCTGATATTCCAAAAATTGAATTCATTTCACCTGAAAATGGAAATTTTATTAACACAGATATCGATGTATTGATAAAAATTGACAGCCCTGTTGAAATAATTAGTACTGAACTTTATTTAAATAAAGTTCTCCTTGGAAAACTAAATAAAATAAAAGACAACACCTACTCGTATAAAATAAATCTGGATAATTTGATTGATCAAAATGAAATAAAAGTTGAAGCTATCGATAGCTTCAACCAAAAGAACACAGCTTCAATAATTATATTCAAATAACTATCTTATTTAATTTTGTAAAAAATTTTATTAATTTCTACATCGGGAATTCTTTTTCTAAGATAATCTTTTAATTTTAACTCCTCTAGCCGTAATTCTGATGAGATAACGGCGCGACAACACTTAATAGTTAATTCCCCTTGATTTAAAGAACTGGCTTTAACTATATCTAAAGACCAGTTTTTTCTTTCTTTGAAGTATTGATTGATAACATCAAGAGCTTTCTCATTTTGAAAAAACTTTTTAAACTTTTTAGTCTTTGGCCAGTTTTTTAATGTTTTTTTTAAAGGTATAAACCCCACAAAATAAAAATTAAGCTTTAATTGGCATTAAAATATATGAAAAATTATTATCAGATTTTCCATGAATAAGGGCTGGA
This sequence comes from uncultured Candidatus Saccharibacteria bacterium, assembly GCA_964513365.1. GTDB lineage: Bacteria > Patescibacteriota > Minisyncoccia > UBA6257 > UBA6257 > DAOVIY01. Next base: position 3,407 of record CAZEMH010000015.1, on the reverse strand, counting down.
TTAATTTCCTTGTTCAGCCCAATAACCACATTGTCTTCTTTAATAGAATTCAATCCATCTAATAAAAAGAAGTGATTAAAACTAATTTTCAATGGATTTCCGCTTATATCCTCAGGAGTAAATACCGTGTGGCTTTTTCCTAAAGAAGGATCCTGGGCTTCGATTATAATCTCTTTTTTAGATGGATTAAAATCAAACACAACATCATTTATTTTCCCACTAAACAAGCCGACAATTTTTACTGCTTCTATTAATCTTTTTCTATTTAAAACAACTTGATTTTCAAAACTAGATGGTATTATTGAAGAATATTTAGGATACTCGGCATTAATAAGTCTTGATATTAAACGAACATTATCTAATAAAAATTGGATTTGATTAGATTCTGGGGAAATTTTTACAATTGTACCAACTTCTTCCATTTCATCCTGAATAATTCTTAAAACTTCTTGGGCTGTCTTTAATGGAATTATTAATTCTAAATCATTTTTTATATTAGTTTTAATTTTTTCGGAAGATATACGCTTTTCTGCTAAACGAAAACTATCAGTACCAACTAATTTTAAAACATTTTTTGAAGCATTTCTTTCTAATTTAAATAAAATACCATTCAATTCTGGTTTTGGAGAAGTATAACCAACGCTTGGAATTATTTGTTCCAATGCTTCTTTAAGATCTTTTTTCTCTATCTCTAAATATTTTTCTGTTTTTGTTTCTGGAATAATTGGAAACTCTTCTGTCTTTATTCCTTGAAATGTTGTATTATAATTCCCGCTTTTTACTGATAAAATATTTTTATTTTCTTCTAATATAATTTTTTCTTCTGATAGACTATTTAAAAACATTGAAAAAGTTTTTGCTGGAACAATAAACATTCCTTCTTTTTCCACCTTGCCTGTAATAATTAATTCTATTCCAATTTCCAAATCAGTAGCAAAAAGATGAAGTTTGTTTTTATTAGTTTTCAAAAGAATATTACTTAAGATAGGAAGCGTAAGATTTCTCCCGGTAATTTTCTCTGCCAAATTAATGGATTTTTTAAAGTTATCAACTAAAGTTGTAAATTTCATAAATTTTTATTTATTATATTAATTATATTATATATTAATTTATTATTATAATTAAGAGCAGATATTTTGTGTATAAGTAATTATTTTGTGTTTTATATTAACTATTTTTATTTTTAATAATGAATAATCTGTGGATAATCAATGAATAATTCATAGAAAATATGTTGATAATAATATAAATTTTTATCTCTTATATCTTATCTTTAATTTTATCATACATTTATCCATTAATTTATCAACAGAATTTCCACTATTTAATTTTAATTAAAACAAGAAAATAATATCCTTATTTATTATACAATATTTCCTTTAAAATAGTGATTTCTTGTGAAAAAGCGGGGTTTTTTTCAATTTCAGAGGATATTTTTTTACATGCATGAATGACAGTAGTGTGATCCCGATTACCCAATTTCTCAGCTATACTAGTATATGAATATTGCAACTCCTCTCTTAAAAAATACATTACAATTTGTCGCGGTTTCACCAATTCTTTTTTTCTAGAACGCCCCAGAACATCACTCTCAGAGAGATCATAAAAAGAGACAATTTTTTTAATCACCTCTTTTGGAGAGATATATTTACTCGACTTATTTAAAATTAAAGATAATATTTTCTTAGTTTCTTCTAATGAAATTGGGCTATTTTTAAGACGTGCATGAGCAATAACCCTATTTAATGCTCCTTCTAATTCTCTAATATTTCTTGGGATAGCTTCAGCTATATATTTAAGAATATCATCACCTATAAGATGTGATACATCTTGACTTTTATTTTCTAAGATTGCCAATCTGGTTTCAAAATCAGGATAACCTATATCAGCTATCATACCGCCCTCAAATCGCGATCTTAATCGTTCCTCAACAGATGAAATAGATTTAGGTGGACGATCAGAAGTAAAAACAATTTGTTTATTCTTTCCATAAAGAGTGTTAAAAGTATGGAAAAGCTCTTCTTGGGTTTTATCTTTTCCAGCAATAAATTGAATATCATCAATTAAAAGTAGATCAAGATTTCGGAAGCTTTTTTTAAATTCTGTCATTTTTTGACCGCGGATGGCATTAACCAAATCGTCTGTAAATTTTTCCGAAGAAGCGTATAAAATTTTTAATCTTTTTTTTTCTTTTCTGAGTTTATTTCCAATAGCTTGAAGAAGATGTGTTTTTCCTAATCCAACCCCTCCATAAATAAAAAGTGGATTATATTTTTTTCCTAAATTTTCTGTTACTGCCAATGCAGCTGCATTGGCTAATTCATTGTTAGTTCCAATAACAAAATTTTCAAAAGTATATTTTGGATTAAGATTAGTTTCAGAATCAATATTAAATTCTAATTGTTCATCCAAAACAGATGACCTTGAAACAGTTGAAGAACGCTTTGTTCTTTTTTTTTCTATTTTTTTTACAGAATCACCATTAGTAGTTACTAAATATTCAACTTTTTTTATCTTAGAATCTAAACCATAAAGAGCACGAAGAATTTGTTTATGATATTTATTTTCAAGCCATTCTTTTGTAAAACTAGACGGCACCCCTAAAAAAATCGTACCATCTTTAAAGTCTACAATAAAAGTGTCTTTTAGCCATGTAAGATAATTAGCTTTAGAGATATTTAATTTAATTTCTCCTAAAGCAGCTTCCCATAATTCTTGAATATTCATAAATTACTTCTTTTAATATCCTAAGTATAAAAATAAAATTTGATTTTCGCAAGAAGATTATTCTCTTTTGGGGATAAACTGTTGATAATCAGTGAATTTGATCTTTAGTCTATATTTTGCTATCATATTTTATATTTAAATTATTAATATTTTAATTAAATTATAAAGTTCAAATTTTAATTTACTATTATGTCAATTACTTATCAACCAAAAAAGAAAAAGAGAGCACGTACTCATGGATTTTTAAAAAGGATGTCTTCTAAAGGAGGAAAAAAAGTTATTAAACAGCGCAGGCGAAAAGGAAGAAAAAAATTAACTCCTTAAGCAATGCTTAAAAAGAAAAACAGAGTCATATCCTCTAGTACTTTTAAAGAAATCTTTACTCTCGGTAAAGTAAAAGAAAACGAATGTTTAAAAATTATTTTTAAAAAAAATAATTTAGATTATCCACGCTTTGGAATTATTATAAGCACTCAAGTGAGTAAATTAGCCGTGGAAAGGAATGCTTTGAAGAGAAAAATTAGAAATATGCTCAGGGATTTTTTACCAGTTTTTTCTAAAGGATTTGATACTGTTATTATTGTAAAGAGAAATTGTTTAAAGATAAGTTTTTTAAAATTAAAAGAATCTCTTAAAGAATTGTTATTAAAATTAACCTAAATAAATTATGAATATTTTCC
>CAZEMH010000014.1:8190-12949 GCA_964513365.1 uncultured Candidatus Saccharibacteria bacterium | reverse complement strand
GCTCTATGGATTATTACCCTTACATTACCTTCTGTTTTTTTTAATATCTGAGCAATTTCTTTATTAGATAAATCGTCTACATAGTGCCAGATAATAACATCAGCATAAACTGGCTTTATATTATGAATTGCTTTTTTAATTCTTTCCATTTCCATAGTTAATTCTATTTTCTGGGAAAAAGTTGGTTGAGAAACTTGAAAATCAGCAATTTCCCCGACTTTATCCAAAGAAAGAGGTTTTTTGCTTTTTGCGCGATAAAAATCAATTATCTGATTCCTTGCTATTCTATAAAGGAAAGCTGTAGGATTAGAAATGTCAGAAGATTTTCTTTTCCATAATTTTAAAAAAGCCAAAGATGTTAAATCTTGAGCTGTTTCAGTTGTATCTACGCGTAAATAAATAAAACGGAAAACTTTATCTATATTTTTGTTATAAAACTCTGAAAATTCATTCTTGTCCATAATTATCTAAATATTTGAAATCACTTTGGCTAATTTTTTAGAATCATGTCGAAGTAACGGCCCTTGCCTTAATAAACGGGCAAAAATTACTTTTGGTTTTTTCCAAGAACTTAATAATTTCCTGTCATATTTTACCAATTCAGCTTTTTCTTTTTTGTATTTACTTAAATAGCGATTCTTTGGTTTTTCAATATTAACAAGGAAATAGTCAATTACTCCTTTTCCAAGATATTTCTCTAATGTAGCAAAAAAATGCTCTGCTGTAAACTTATTTGTCTCACCATATTTTGTCATTATATTACAGATATAAACTTTCTTTGCTCGTGATTTCTTTATTGCCTCTTTAATTCCTTTTACCAAAAAATTGGGAATAATGCTTGTATAAAGATCGCCTGGTCCAGTAATAATAATATCTGCTTCTTTAATAGCTTTAATAGCATCTTTATTAGCTTTAGGCTCTGGATTTAAAAAAACTTCTTCTATAAACAAATTTCCATCATGCTTTGGAACATCAATATTTGATTCTCCTACTACAAGAAGATCATTTTCTAAACGCGCGAAAAGACGCGTATAATCTAAGCTTACAGGAATGACTTTTCCTTTAATTCCTAAAATCTTTGATGCTTCTTTAACAGATTGATTAAAATTGCCTGTTATCCTTTCTAAAGCAGTTAGAAAAAGATTGCCAAAACTATGGCCTTTTAATCCTGTTCCATTTTCAAATCGATAATTAAACAAATTAGATAAAATCAAACTATCAGATGAAAGAGCTACTAATGCCCTTCTAATATCTCCTGGCGGCAAAATCCCAAATTCTTCCCGTAAAATCCCTGAAGAACCACCATCATCAGCTGTTGTAACAATTGCTGATAAATGAAAAGGATAGCTCTTTAAACCAGTTAAGACAGTAAACACACCAGTGCCTCCGCCGATAACTACAATCCTTTTCATATTACAAAGTTAATAAGTTTATCTTCAACGAAAATAATTTTTTTTATCTTTTTCTTTCTTAAATATTTTTTTATCAATGGAGAACTTTTTGCCAATTTTTCTGCTTTAACTTTATTAATTCCTTTTTTCGCTTTTAATTTGGCTCTTATCTTACTATTTACTTGTACTATTAATATAAAATTCTTTTCTTCTGTTAATTGAGATTTATAAGAAGGCCACTTTTCCTTAGCAACAGATTTATGATGCTTTAAATACACATTCCATAATTCTTCAGATATATGAGGTGCTAATGGAGATAAAAGCAAAATTAAACTTTCTAAATGTTTTTTATTTATTTTTTCCAAAGGAACTTCATATAATTCATTAACATATTCCATTAAAGAACTAATGGCTGTATTAAAATGCAGTTTTTCTAAATCTTCTGTTACTTTTTTAATGGTTTTATGTCTTGTCTTTTCTAAACTCTTCAAATTCTCTTTTATCTTCTTTTTCTCTTCTGGCGTTAAAATTAATTTTTTTTCTTTTTTCTTTTTTAATTTTTTACCACTTATTGGATTCTTTTCAGTTACCAAATACCAAACCCTATTAAGAAAACGATATATTCCAATTACTCCCTGGCTATTCCATGGCTTTGAAAAAGACAAAGGACCCATAAACATCTCATACATTCTCAAGCTATCAGTTCCGTATTTCTTGATAATATTATTAGGGCTTATTACATTACCCCTTGATTTAGACATTTTTTCTCCGTCTTCGCCTAAGATAATACCCTGGTTAATTAAACGAGAAAATGGTTCTGGAGTAGAAACAATTCCAATGTCATAAAGAAACTTATGCCAAAAACGAGCGTATAAAAGGTGCAAAACTGCATGCTCTACTCCTCCAATATATATATCAACTGGCATCCAATTTTTCTCTTTTTTAATATCAACTAATTTTTTCTTATTCTTTGGGTCTAAATAACGTAAAAAATACCAAGAAGAACCTGCCCATTGAGGCATTGTATTTACTTCTCTTTTAGCAGGTCCTTTGCATTTTGGGCACTTTACATTTACCCAAGATGAAATATCTGCTAATGGCGATTCATTCTTTCCACTTGGCTGATATTTTTTAACTTCAGGCAGTTTTAACGGTAATTCGCTTTCCTTTAAGGGAACATTGCCACATTTAGGACATTTGATTATAGGAATAGGTTCTCCCCAATATCTCTGCCTAGAAAAAATCCAATCCCTTAATTTATAACGTACATTTTTTTTACCCCCGATATACAGAGCAATTTTCTCTTGAGCTATCTTGTAATCAATTCCATTAAACGGACCAGAATTCATTAATATTCCATCTGATGAAATAACCTCTCTTACTGGCAAACGAAACTGCTCAGCAAATTGGAGGTCACGTTCATCATGAGCAGGAACACCCATTATTGCTCCTGTTCCATAACTGATCAAAACATAATCAGATATCCAAATTGGTATTCTTTCTCTATTGGCGGGATTTATAGCATAAGCTCCGGTAAATACCCCTGTTTTTTCTTTAATATCAGCCTGCCTTTCAAAATCTGATTTTTGCGAACTTTTTTCGATATAATTCTTAACTTCAGAAAATTGTGACTCTGAAGTAATTTTTTTTATTAAAGAATGTTCAGGAGCCAATACTAAATAAGTAGCCCCAAAAATTGTATCTGCTCTTGTTGTAAAAACTTTAATATATTCTTCATGCCCAACAATTTTAAATTCTATATCCACTCCTTCAGAACGACCTATCCAATTTTTTTGCATTGTTTTTACCCTTTCAGGCCAATCTAACAAATGCAAGTCTTTTAATAATCTATCTGCATAAGCTGTTATCTTTAAAACCCACTGTTTTAATTTTTTTCTCTCCACTGAAGCATTACAACGATCACATTTACCTCCAACCACTTCTTCATCAGCTAAAACGGTCTTGCAAGAAGGACACCAATTAACAGAAATTTCATCTTCATAAGCCAGCCCATGTTTATAAAGCTGTAAAAATATCCATTGAGTCCATTTATAATAATTAGGATCTGTTGTATTAACCTCTCTTTGCCAATCATAACTAAATCCCATTGCTTGAAGTTGCTGACGAAAATGTTTAATATTTTTTGCCACTATTTCTTTAGGATTTTTCTTTGTTTTTATCGCATAATTTTCTGCTGGTAATCCAAAAGCATCCCATCCCATTGGATGTAAAACATCATAGCCTTTCATCCTATAATATCGTGATAAAATATCAGAAGCAGTATATCCTTCTATATGCCCAACATGGAGCCCTTCTCCTGAAGGATAAGGAAACATATCTAAAATATAGATATGTTTCTTTTTTGGCTTATCTGAAGTATGCCAAATTTTATAGCTATTTTTAGCCCAAATTTTTTGCCATTTGGGTTCAATTTTATTAGGTTGATAAGACACAATAAAACGATAAAATTATTTACATTCTCCAGTATATTTCACCTTCACGCCTGCTTTAAAAGCAAAACAAGAATTAGAATATGTTTTTCCATCAATGCCACAAACAGGTGCCCATAATTCAATACAAGCTGCAGAACGTGGAGCGGGACGAATAGCTGATCTTGGACTCGGCATTTTTGTCCCTTTAGGTGTAAATGGAGGAACAAAACTACCTGTATTTACAGTAGTATCTGTAGTCGTAGCAATTCCTGGCGGTGGTGTTTTAGGAAGTTTTTCAGGAGCAATCTTTGGAGTTGGAATTGGCAATATTCTTATAATACTTTCTACTGTACTTGTGGAAAAACCCTGTTTTTCTAAAACCTGAACTCTTTGCTGTATTTTATTTTCCAATCTTTCTTTTAATTGCTCTGCCTTAGCCTGAACATGTTCTGGATAATTTCCTAAATCCGTTTGCTGAAGTTGTTCCCGTGTACTTTCCATTATTCGTAATTGCCTGAATTCCCCTGCTGGCGCAGGATTTAAAGGTTGTAGTTCCTGCAATTTATTTTCCAGACGATTCATAAATTCTTCCTGGTTTTCAAATCTTAAACGAAGAATAGGTAAGGTTTGATTAATGTTTTGGCGAACTTTTTCAATTTGATTAACGGCTTGCGGAACTCTTTCTAAAATTTTATCCAATACTTCTGAATGACGAATTTCAGCTTGCGTTATTCTATCAAGCATTCTATCAATATTCGGATTTTCTGAAGTCTCTTTTAATCCTTCCATTCTATCTTTTAACCTATCCATCGCGCTTGTGTAATTATCAAATGCTTTTTCCAAAACTTCTGGCTTGGAAGTTCTTCGAGCTATTTCTGCCGCTTCAGCTAACTTTTCTGAAAGTATTTGCAACTGCGCTTCGCTTTTCTTTATAGG
>CAZEMH010000014.1:0-8090 GCA_964513365.1 uncultured Candidatus Saccharibacteria bacterium | reverse complement strand
AACAAACTTAAAATTATTTTTTTCATATTTTTATCATTTTTTTATTTCTTTTAGAATTATATCACAAAACTTAGCAATTGTCATGCTTCCAATATCACCTTTTTTCCTTTTCCTTACAGCAATATTTTTCTTTTTTTCCTCTTTATCTCCTATTACTAGGATATAAGGAATTTTTTGAATTTCTGCTTCTCTTATTCTCTTTGATAATGTTTCGCTTCCAGCTGAAAGCTCAGTTCTTATTCCTTTTTCCTGAAGTGATTGAACAACTTTATTCGCATAATCAATATTTTCTTCTTTTACTGGAACAATTATTGCTTGAACCGGAGCCAGCCATAAAGGAAACGCTCCTGCAAAATTTTCTATAAGTATTCCTATAAACCTTTCTATGCTTCCTAAAATAGTCCTATGCAACATAACAGGTCTTTTTTTATCTCCATTTTTATCAATATAAAAAAGATCAAATTTTTCTGGCATTATAAAATCCAATTGAATAGTCCCACATTGCCAACTCCTGCCCAAACAATCCTTTAAATGAAAATCAATCTTTGGCCCATAAAAAGCTCCGTCCCCTTCATTAACAGTATAATCTATCTTTTTATCTTTTAAAGCCTGTCTTAATCCATTTGTAGCATTTTCCCATATCTCATCAGAGCCCATGGCATTTTCAGGCTTTGTGCTAAGCTCCACATGATAAGAAAACCCAAATTTTTTATATATACGATCAGTTAAATCTATAACCTTTTTTATTTCATCCTTAATTTGCTCTGGGGTCATATATATATGAGCATCATCTTGAGTAAAACATCTTACCCTAAACAATCCAGCTAAAACTCCAGATAATTCATGCCTATGAACTAACCCTAATTCTGCCACTTTTAATGGCAAATCTCTATAACTATGTAAAGAATTTTGATAAATTAAAATCCCGCCAGGGCAATTCATTGGTTTAATGGCGTAATCTTCTCCATCAATCTTCGTAAAATACATATTTTCTTTGTAATGGTCCCAATGACCTGACTTTACCCATAATGCTTTATTTAAAAGTATTGGAGTTTTAACTTCAGTATAACCACTTTCTCGATGTTCTTTTTTCCAGTAATCCTCTAAAATATTCCGCAGGATCATTCCCTTGTTATGAAAAAAAGGGAAACCAACGCCTTCATCGTGAAAACTAAATAAATCTAATTCTTTTCCTAATTTCCGATGATCTCTTTTTTCTGCTTCCTCTAACAAATAAAAATATTGCTTTAGTTCTTTGTCTTTAAGAAAAGCAACGCCAACAATTCTTTGCAACATTGGGTTTGTTTCTTTCCCACGCCAATAAGCGCCGGAAATTTTATTAAGCTTAAAGCTCAAAGGAAGCTCCTTTGTATTTTTTATATGCGGGCCACGGCATAAATCCAAAAACTCTCCCACTTGATAAATAGACACTGTTTTTGGAGATTTAATATTTTTCTTCTTGTCTTTTTTACTCTTAATTTTCAATATCTCATTTTGTTCTGTGGTTCCATATTTTTCTATATCCTTTAAAAGTTCTACCTTATAAACTTGATTTAATTTTTTAAAAATATCTTTTGCCTCTTTCAAGGAAACGTTTTTCTTTTTAAAAGGTATCCCTTGCTTGATGATCCTCTTCATTTCTTTTTCAATCTTTGGCAAATCTTCTGAAGACAAAGTTTTGCCAATATCTATATCATAATAAAAACCATTCTCTACTGTCGGACCAATGCCAAATTTAGCTTTAGGAAATAAATTTTTTACAGCTAAAGCCAACACATGCGCCATAGAATGACGAATAATCTCTAATGAATTTGTTTGTTTCATAATTATTAAAATTGTTAGTTATTATATGTTTTATATCAAAAACTTTCAAGTATTAAGCTTCCATTGGTTCAATTTCTTCTAATCTTTCTCCAATAATCTGATAACTACCGTTTCTTTTGTCCATCTTGCCTTCTACTAATAACACCTTGTCCTCACGAAGAACAGCCAGGTTATTAGCTAATACTGTTGGATATAAAACAACTTCAATAGACTTGTCATAATCAGCTAACCTAGTAAAGACCATTGGTTTTCCCATTTTTGTTCTTACCTTTTGAATACGAGAAATAAAACCACAGACTTTAATTTTTCTTCCAAGATGACGAGGATCTAATTGGCTAACTGTAAGAGCTATTTTTCCTAAAACATTCTTATAGCTATCTAAAGGATGACCAGTAAGATAAATGCCTAAATATTCCCTCTCCCAATTTATTCTTTTCGTTTTATCAGGTGGTTTAACTGAGTTATTTCTTTTCAAATGATCCAACACATCATCAGAATCACTTTCATTAAATAAGCTTATTTGATTATCATTTTTATGGTTATGAAATCGATAAACCCAATCTAAAATTTCTTCTAAGTGATCATTCATTAATTCCCTGTCTCCAAAACAATCCAATGCTCCAGCCCTAATAAGGCTCTCTAAAGTTTTCTTGTTTAGAGCATGGCGTGGCATTCTTTTCAAAAAATCTGTAAGATTTTCAAAAATACCATTATTTTGTCTTTCTTCCTGAATTATATTAGCAACTCCCTCACCTACATTTTTTATAGCAGCTAAACTAAAATAAATATTTCCTGTTTTTTTGTCTATACCAAATTCTGCAAAAGATTCATTTACAGAAGGAGGCATTACTGCAATACCTAATCTTTGGCATTCAGCTATTTCAATAGCAATTCTGTCTAAATTGCCAAAATCTGAAGTCAAAAGGGCGGCCATAAAAGCATTTGGATAATGCGCTTTTAGCCAAGCTGTCTGATAAGTTATGCGCGCATAAGAAGCACTATGGCTTTTATTAAAACCATAGCGTGCAAAAGGTTCTACCCATGCCCAAATTTTTTCTGCAATAGGTTTTTTAATATCATTCTTTATCATTCCTTCTATTAATCTTTCTTTTTGAGCTTGCAATAATGTTTTAATTTTTTTACCAACTGCTTTTCTAAGAACATCAGCTTCAGCCATAGAAAAACCTCCTAAATCATGGGCTATTTTCATAAGTTGTTCCTGAAAGATACATATCCCGTAAGTATTTTCTAAAATTGGTTTTAATTTAGGATGGAGGTAAATAATTTTTTCTTTTCCACGCTTTCGACTAATAAATGTTGGAATAAATTCCATTGGTCCAGGACGATACAAAGAAAGCATAGCTATAATATCTTCAAATTGTGTTGGTTTTAATTCCTGAAGATATCTTCGCATACCCGCCGACTCAGTTTGAAACACTCCTACCGTATTTCCATCAGAAAGTAATTTATAAACTTTTTTATCTTCATAACCTACCTTATCCAAATCTATTTCATCACCATAAACCTTTTTAATAATCCTTAAAGCGTTTTTTATAATAGTTAAATTAGCCAATCCTAAAATATCCACTTTAAGCAATCCTATTTTTTCCAAAGCATACATATCATACTGAGTTATTACTTCTTTATCGTTTCTGCTTGAATGTTGCAAAGGACTGTAATGCACTAAAGGTTCACGAGAAATAACAACTCCAGCAGCATGGGTAGAAGCGTGACGAGCCACGCCCTCCAATTGTTTGGCCATATCAATAATATCACGAGCATCAGTATCAGTTTCATATAACCGCTTAAGCTCAGGAGCAATACTCAAAGCTTTATCTATCATTATATTCTGAGGAAGAAGCTTGGAAATTCGGTCACCAAGAGCATATGGATGGCCTAAAGCCCTAGTAACATCGCGAACAGCCAAACGCGACTTCATTATTCCAAAAGTAATAATCTGAGCCACATGATCCTGGCCATATTTTTTAGTGATATAATTAATTAAATCTGCCCTCCTGTTATCAGCAACATCCAAATCAATATCCGGCGGTTGAATTCTTTCAGGATTTAAGAAACGCTCAAAATAAAGCCCATATTCTAATGGATCAACTGAAGTAATCCCCAAAACATATGCTATCAAACTTCCAGCTGCAGATCCTCTTGTATTAGTTAATATATTTTCTTCTTTGGTAAAACGAATAAAATCCTGAATGATTAAAAAGTAATCAGCAAAACCAGTTTTTTTAATAACCCCTAGCTCATAATCAAATCTTTCTTTTGCTTCTTTATTTTTAGAAGAATAAATCTTTTTAAAATTTTGTAATGCTATTTTTTTTAAATATTTAAAACTATCCTCTCCTTCTGGTGTAATAAAATGCGGTAAAATTATTTCGCCAAGATTTAATTCTAAATTGCATTGACTGACTATTTTTTTTATATTTTCAAATAGTTCAGGGTGTTTGGAAAAATCTTTTTCAATTTCTTCTGAAGATTTAAAATATAGATCCATTTCTTTCATGCTAAAACGATCTTGATTTTCAATATCAGTCCCTGTCTGAATTGCTAAAAGAACATCCTGAGCTTTTTTATCTTCTTTTTTGATATAATGGACATCGGTTGTTACTATTGCAGGAATATTTAATTCTTTAGAAAGTTTTAATAATCCATTATTTATCTTTTCTTGTTCTGGTAATTCTGGATGGTGTTGTAATTCTAAATAAAAATTATCTTTTCCAAAAATTTCCTGGTATTCTTGAGCTAAATGTGACGCTCTTTCAAAATTACCTGCTAGAAGAGCTAATGGAATTTCACCTTTTGTGCATGCTGAAAGAGCTATTAACCCATCACTATGTTTTTTTAAAACTTCTTTATCAATACGGGGTTTATAATAAAAACCTTCCAGTTCTGCAACAGTAACTAGTTTCAATAGATTATAATAACCTGTTTTGTTTTTTGCTAAGAGTACAAGATGATAAAATTTAGTGTCTGTTTTCGGAGTTTTATCAGTAAGAGAGTTGGGAGCTAAATAAACTTCGCAACCAATTATCGGTTTAATCCCCATCTTCTTGGCAAGAGAATAAAATTCTATTGCTCCATACATTACACCATGGTCAGTCAAAGCCAATGCATCTAAACCCATCTCCTTTGCCTGCTTTAAAAGCTGCTCTGGGCGAGCCAAGCCATCTAATAAAGAATAATGGCTATGGACATGAAGATGAGTAAAATACATAATATATAAGTCAAATAATTAAAGTTATATAAAAGTATTTTATCACAAGAAACTAAAAAGACAAAACATGAATTTACAAACAGAAAAATATTATTGGAAAAAAGGTTATAAAATAATCGTCGGATTAGATGAAGTTGGAAGAGGACCTCTTTGCGGACCAGTAACAGCCACGGCAGTTATTATAAATCCAAAATTTAAAATTGAGAATAAAAACTTTAAAGAAATTTTAAAAAATACAAAAGATTCTAAAAAATTATCAGAAAAACAAAGAGAAAAAATTTTTAAATTGATTCCAAAATGCCCATATATAAAATTTGCCATTTCATCTGTTGGACCTAAAACAATTGATAAAATAAATATAGTAAACGCTACTAAAAAAGCTATGAAAAATTGTTTAAATAAAATTCTTCCCAGATATAATCTAAAAAATGTCTTGGTTTTAATTGACGGCAACAAAATTATAGATAAAAATCTAAACATTTTTCAAAAAGCTATTGTAAAAGGAGATGATAAGATTTTTTCAATTGCCCTAGCTTCAATCATTGCTAAAGTAACCCGAGACAGAAAAATGAAAAAATTATCTCTACAATATCCAGAATATTATTTTCATCAACACAAAGGATATGGAACAAAATTACATAAAAAATTAATAAAAAAATACGGACCCTGCAAAATCCATAGACAAAGTTATCATCCAATTAAAAAATGAATAAATTATTAGTAATTTTAGGCCCTACTGCTTCAGGTAAATCTGACTTAGCTATCAAAATAGCCAAACTTTTTAATGGAGAAATTATTTCAGCAGATTCACGCCAAATATATAAAGAAATAAATATTGGAACAGCAAAACCAAAAAAAGATAATTTGCATCATTTGTTGAATTTCATTAATCCTGATAAACATTTTTCTGCAGCCCAATATAAAGAATTAGCATATAAAACTATCAAAGACGTACAAGACCGTGGTAAATTACCGATTCTCTGTGGCGGCACTGGACTTTATCTTTCATCAATTATTGAAAATTGGCAATTTCCAAAAGTTCCTCCGCAAAAAAAACTGAGAAAAGAATTAGAAACAAAATCAGCTCAACAACTTTTTAAAATTTATCAGAAATTAGACCCTAAAGGAGCAAAATTTATTGATAAAAAGAATAAAAGAAGATTAATCCGCGCAATTGAGGTCTGTAAAACCAATAACAATCCTTTTTGGCAACAAAGAAAAAACGATGATTCTCTTTTTGATACTTTAATAATCGGTATAAAATTACCAAAAGAAGAATTAAAAAAAAGAATCGCGCTAAGAATCAAAAAAATGATAAAAATGGGCCTGGAAACTGAAGTGAAAACATTGGTTAAAAAATATAAATGGATTCCTGTTCTCCAAACTATTGGATACCAGGAATGGAAAGGATATTTTGATGATAAAATTAGTAAAAAAGAAGTTCAAAATTTAATTGAACTTCATACTATTCAGTATAGCAAACGACAAATGACGTGGTTTAAAAAAATAAAAGATGTACAATGGATTGAAAATCCAGAACAAGCAATAAAATTAACTAAGTTGTTTCTTAAAGAGTTCCTCTAATGATTTTGGATCAGCTGCTCCACGTGTTTTTGCCATTGCCTGACCAACTAAAAATTGAAGGGCATTTTCTTTGCCTTTCTTATAATCCTCAATTGTTTTAGGATTATTTTTTATTATCTCGAAAATAATCGGCTCTAGCTGGCTTTCATCACTAATTTTTTCTAAACCTTTTATCTTCATTATCTCTTCTGGTTTTCCTCCTTCCTCTACCATTTCCGCTAAAATATCTTTGCCAACTCTGGAAGATATTTTGTCATTAGACAAAAGAATTATTAGCTGAGCAAAATTTTGAGGAGTTATCTTCAGTTTTTCCCATATAATGGATTCTGATTCCATTAATCCCTTCAAATCACTTGTTAAATAATTATAAGCCAGACTAATTGCTTTTTTTCTGTTTTCCAGTTTAATGCTATTAAATTCTTCAACCACTTGTTCAAAAAAAATCATTAACTTTTCATCCTGGATAAATTGGTTAGCTTCCTCTGAAGAAAGATTAAACTCAGTTTTAATTCTTTCTTTTTTCTGCCATGGCAATTCAGCCATTTGTTTTTTTATTTCTTCTAAATTAAATAATCCATCTGATTCTTCTTTTGAATGAATATGTAAACGAGGTAAATCAGGCTCTGGAAAATAACGATAATCTTGCGCTTCTTCTTTCAAGCGTTGAGAATAAGTAATTTCTTTTTCTGCGTCCCATCCCCGTGTTTCCTGTGTTATTTTTTCTTCTTTTTCTAAAGCTTCTGTTTGCCTTTGAATTTCAAAATCAATTGATTTTTCCACTGCTCTAAAAGAATTTAAATTCTTAATTTCCACTTTTGTCCCTAATTTCTCATCTTTAGCTAATGATATATTTACTTCACAACGCATCTGACCCTTTTCCATATTTGCCTCTGAAATACCTAATGTTCTTAAAAGCAATTGGAGTCCTTGAGCAAATAACCTAGCTTCTTTTCCTGTATGCATAACCGGTTCTGTCACTAATTCCATTAATGGAACGCCTGCCCGATTAAAATCAATTAAAGTAGACTTTCCGTTTCCAGAATGAATTAACTTACCAGTATCTTCTTCTAAATGGACGCGGGTAATTTTAATTTTCTTTTTAACTTCTTTCAAATCATTGCTTAAAAATAAAGGCAATTCCCCTCCTTTGCATAAAGGCATATCATATTGGGATATTTGATAACCTTTTGGCAAATCAGGATAAAAATAATTTTTTCTATCAAATTTAGAATATTCGGGAATTTCTGAATTTAAAGCCAAGCCAACTTTTATAACTTGTTCTAACGCTTTCTTGTTAATAACAGGAAGCGTTCCAGGATGCGCTAAACACACTGGGCAAATATTTTTATTAACAATCTCTTCTTCTGGATTATTCAAACAGCTACAAAACATTTTCGTTTTGGTTTTTAGTTCTGCATGTACTTCCAGTCCTATTGTTGGTTTAAATTCCATA
>CAZEMH010000013.1:0-15441 GCA_964513365.1 uncultured Candidatus Saccharibacteria bacterium | reverse complement strand
TACCGTCCATATCGCATAAACCCCATCATTAATTATTCCGCCATAAGTAGCAGGAATTAATGCATTTAATATCCATTCTATCTCTGAATTTATTATTCCACCAAACATTGTGCCTAGTCCTTCTAACATACTTATCACAATTTCACACTGCATTTGAGCAAAAGATGCTTTTGCTCTACATATCGTTTCTCTGTAAACAGTGCCATGGTTTTTAGCACAATTTTCTATAATGACATCGTAATCGATTTCACTACAAATATCATTAGCCCTTTTTTGTTTAAGTCCAGTAATTATATCTTCTGTACTTATTCCATATCCCAACATATATATATCAGATATGTCTTGATTTGTAGTAGATTGGCTAGAATCGGTATCGGGATCATCAGCATTTACTTGTAAGATATTACTTTTTAGAACAGGGCTGATTAGTAAAGCAAAAAGAGCAATACTAAAAATCGCAATTTTTAATATATTTTTTGTTTTCATATTAATAATTTTTATATTTTCCTTAGTTATAATGATACAGTTTTATTATACAATATTTTTCATTAACAAGGAAGAAAGAGATACCCATTCTTTTATAGAAAGGTTTTGAGCCCTTGTCTTTAGTGGCATATTTGCTTGTGAGAATATCTCTTGAAGATATTCTTTTTCTAAATTTAGATTTTTAGAAAGATTATTTATAAGTAATTTTCTTGGTTGTTTAAAGCCAGCTTTTATAATATGAAAGAATTTTTTGATTTGTATTTTATCTATATTTTCTTTTGTTTGTACTGGAGTTATTTTAATAACAGCAGAATCTACTTTAGGTTCTGAGTGAAAAGCGGTTCTGGGAACATAGCAAATAATTTCTGGTTTAGCATAAAATTGTACAGAAACAGACAGAAGATTCATCTTTGGCGGTTGAGCCATTATTCTTTCAGCCACTTCTTTCTGAATCATTAAGACGATTAATGAAGGTTTAATTGGTTTTTCCAGCAGTAAGCGCAAAAGATGGGAAGTTAAATAATAAGGGATATTGCCAAGTACTTTGTATTGGGTATTGAGTATTCTGCATTCGGTATTTTTTAGGAAATCTCGGATGTCTGCATGAATAATTTTTAGATTTTGCCTGGCTTTCAAAAAATCTTCAAGAAATTTTACTAATTTTGGGTCTTTTTCAACCACTATTATTTCAGCTCCTGTTTTTATAAGAAATTTAGTTAAAACGCCTTTTCCAGGACCAATCTCCAAAATTTGATCTTTAGGTTTAATTTTTGCTGCTTGGATAATCTTTTGTACAATCTTTTTATCTTTAAGAAAAACCTGGCCTAATTTTTTTTGTTTTTTTGTTTGCATATAGATTTTGACAAAGATATTTATAATGGTAAAATACAATAGTAGTTAAAATAATTATATAAACATAATGAATAAAAAAACATACAAAAATTTAATTATTCTATCAATTGGCTTAGCATTAGTGCTTATATTAATGATAGTTTTATTTGCAAGGAATAGAGGCAATCAAAATATTTATACTGGGTTCTTAAAACCTAAAGAAGGCGCTTGGTCTGAAATTATGAATGGCGCAGAAGACATACAGAGACTATCTTATTTAGGGGAAAAGATTGTTGATAATACACCAGCATATGGGGTAGAAATTGAATCAATTATTTCTGGAAATAAAACTACAATTACACAGGTATGGCGCGATAAAACATCAAATGAGGTAGTGAAAATAGTCAGTAAATTGGAAGGGGAAAATGAAGTAATCTGCATAGGCCATTCGTTAATGAATATATTGATTCCTTCATTTGATTCTTCGCTTCCATCAATAATAACACCAGAAAAGTATAATCCAAATAATAAATATACTTATAGCACTTTTACTACCAATACTGGAAAAACAGTTCAAGCAGCTAAGTTTGTAGATGAAAATAATATGGAGATATGGATTAGCAGTGAGGTGCCATTTGGCATTGTAAAAGTACTTGATTTTAATAATGAAGCAGGTAATGGAGAAATTATAGCTTATCTTAAAAATTTTGGATTAAGTGGAGCTAAGCCCAAGATATCAGAATTAGAAATGCTGAATTGTAAGAAAATGAATTTTCCTAATTTAGCGAAATAACAAGATATATTTATTTAATGCCGCTCATAAATTTATTATGATGCGAGTCTTGACATTAAAAACAGTTTTGTTAAAATAACTGATAAGGCCTTCAGAAAGGCTTTTTTTATTAACATTTATCAATTATTACCATTTTTACTTGGAAAATACAACTAAATAAAAAAATAAGAGGAATGAGGGGCTGGGAGAAAGTATTAGAAAAGAAACAATTATTGATATCCCCATTTTTATTAAAACTGGCGATCAGTTTATTCTTACTTTCTTTGTTTTTTGGCAATTCTTACATTTCTTCTCATATAATGTTTGTTCAAAAAGAAGGGGAAGAATTTTTAATAAGAGAAGATGGCTGCCCTGTAATTCTAGAGGCTAGCTCATTTACTAAAACAGCTTATGCTTATCACGAATGTTTAAGCGCAGATGGAAGCCAAATTATTGAAGGTGATTTTGAGGAGGATACTTCAATGGAACAGAATTTTTTGATGATTATAAACAGTGACAGTTTTTTAAGTATTAACTCTCCTGTGAAATTTTTATTACCTTCATCTCAGCGCCACACAATTTTTACTTATGTAGTACAGGAAGGAGATACGCCAGGCAGGATTGCGGCAAATTTCGGTGTAAGTTTAAATACAATTTTATGGGCTAATGGCTTAAAATCTAACTCTGTCATTAAACCAAATCAAGAACTCATTATTCTTCCAGTTTCTGGAGTAATGCATGCAGTCAAGAAAGGAGATACATTGCTTTCTATAGCTAAAAAATATTCTGCATCAGCAGATGAAATATTTGTTTTTAATAATCTAGAAGACGAAGGTTCTATTAAAATTGGCCAAAAGCTGATTATTCCTAATGGACGACTTTCTTCAACTACCTCCCTAGCAGTATCTTCTGGGCTTAAACCAATGACAATTGATATTAGTCATTGGCCTAAATTGGATAATTTTTTTCTTTACCCTACTTCTGGCGGCTGGAATAGAGGAATTTTTCATTATTATAATGCTGTAGATATTATTAATTCCTGCGGTAGCCCTATTTATGCTGCTGCCGATGGGATTATAACTGAGGCTAGCGGAACAGGAAAATATAATTATGGCTATGGGAATTTAATAAAAATTCAACATTATAACGGAACTACAACTGTCTATGGTCATTTAAGCCAATTATTAGTAAAAGAAGGCGATAAAGTTTATAAGGGGGATGTGATAGGAAAAATGGGCCAGACAGGAAATGCTAATTGTTGTCACCTTCATTTTGAAGTAAGGGGTGCGCAAAATCCTTTTGTTAAAAGATAAAAAGGTTAATCTTAGCGATTTAGATCCTGTATTATATTAACAATATTGTTAATAAAAAAAGTGATGAAGTAAATTCATCACTTTTTAATTTTTATCTATTCTAAGCTATAAATTATTTTTTGCTTTGTTTTTTACTATTACAAATTAAGCATGTTTTAGCCGCAGGATTAGCCTTTAGGCGCTTTAATTCGATTTCTTTTTTACAGATTTCACAATTACCGTAGTTATTTTCCTTTATCTTTTTTAAAGAGTCATTAACATCTTTAAGGCGAAGTTCTAGCGCATATTCAATAGCCAATAACTTCTCATATGCTTCTGTTTCATTAGCATTTTCGTCAGGTGAAGAAGAGCGATCCCCAAAATTCGGGAATCTTGTGTCATAATCATCAGGTATTTTTTTATCTTTGTCGGCAAATTTCAACAAGTCCTTTTTTAAAAGGGCTCGTTCCTCTTCTAACTTCTTTTTTAATTCAGAAATAGTCTTTTTATCCATAAATTATTGTTTTTCTACTTGTATAATATTAAAGCTATTTTCTCAGAAAGTCAATTGACGTTAAATAAAAATATTGCTATTATGAAAAATAATGGAAGATTAAAGCAAGTATTGTACAATGGCTATAAATTTTTAGTTATCCGCAAAGTAGATATTTTATAAATTGAACTTCTGTGTTATTATACATATATAATTACAAGTGTTCAATTTATGAGAAACGATAGACATTTTGCAATAAAATTACGGAAACAGGGGAAAAGTTATAATAAAATAAGCGGAGAATTAAAAATACCAAAAAGTACTTTATCTGATTGGCTTTCTGATATTAAATGGTCAGAAGATATAAAAAAGGAACTTACAAGAAAAGCAAATTATATAGCACGGAAGAGACTTCGACTTATCAATAAAGCAAGGAAAAAAATGTGGGAAGAATGGAGAAAAGAAGCTCGCCAACAAGCGGTAAAGGAATTTCCACGACTCAAAAAGAATTTTCTATTTTTAGCAGGACTAATGCTTTATTGGGGTGAAGGTGATAGTAAAATGGAAAATTCTGTCGTAAGATTATCAAATACAGACCCGATGATGATTAAGATATTTTCATATTTTCTCCAAAAAATTTGTCTAGTGACAATAGAAAAAATAAGACTCCAGATGATTCTTTATCCAGATTTAAATGAAGGAGTTTGTAAAAAGTTTTGGAGCGAGGCCGCAGTAATTCCCGAAAGTCAATTTTATAAAACTCAATTTATTCAAGGCAAGCATCCTACCCGAAGACTTACTTACGGTATTTGCATCATTCGTACGGGAGGTAGACAATTAAAAGAAAAAATTTATACTTGGATAAAATTATACCAGCAAGAATTAATGCGGGCGTAGTATAGTGGTAATACGCGTGCTTGCCAAGTACGAGCTGGCGGTTCGATTCCGCTCGCCCGCTCAGAAGACAATTTCAAAAAGAAAAAAACACCACGAATTCTTTTCTCGTTCCCCGCTCTGATTAAAAACAACTCATTAATTAATGAGTTGTTTTTAAATCTTTAATAGATTATATCTCAATTTTATTTCTTTTGCGTTTCTGTAATATTCTTATTTTCTTTGATTTCAGTCACTATCTTTTTTGTTTCTTCCATCATAATATCTTGTAGATTTCCCAGATAGTCATGCAAAAAATTGTTTTTTTCTTCTTCATTATCAGAATTGAATATCTTTGCCATCATTGTCTTTTTATCATTATCTAAATTTTTATAAGCTCGCATTAACGAACGTTCCAAAATGGTGTCATATAATTGCGTAGCTGTGTTTTTGATTTCAGGAGGAAGATTATTTAAAAAGTTTTGTTGCATTTTACATATTATTTAGAACTTTAATATTTCGACTTTTACTTGCCAAGATTTTTGTAAAGCAAAAATTTAAGTGAATTAATTATTTTTTCTCTTTCTTTTTTCCTGCAGCTTGTCCAGAAAGATAATCAACGCCTTTTAATTCTGCTAGCATAAATAAAACTAAGAATAATAAAATTGACCAACTTATTGTTCCAAGTATTGTTTTCCACCGAGATTCTTTTTTATCTTTTTCATCTTCTTTTTTTTCTGTTTCTTCTTTAATAAATTCTGCTGCCTTAGCAACAGAATCAGGGATTTCTTCTTTTTCTTTTATGATTTTTTCTGCTGTATTTTTAAGTTCTTGGAATTTTTCTTGTACTTCTGGGTTTTTTAAAATTTCAGAAGCTCCATAAAAGATTTTAGATAATGCCTCAGGATCTTGGAGGATTTTTTCCATTACTGACGAAGCGCTCATTTTTTCTAATTGTTCTTTAATTTTTTCTTCAGGCGGCATTTTTTCTTTTGTCGCATCTTTTTTCATTTCTTTTAGAAATTCTTTTTTTTCTTCAATTGCTTCTTTTTCTATTCCCAATATTTTTTCTATGGTTTTCGACTTAGTATCTGGGTTTTCCACATCTTTAACAATAACATCAATGCCACCTTTAAAAGGAACGTTTTGTAGAGCTAAAATTTGCGCTATATCGCTGAGAGTTTTATCTTTATCATCAGATCCATACCAAAAATTTTTCTCTTTTGATTGTTTTTTAACAAAACCTCTTATTATTTTAAGCTTTTCCTTATCTTCAAGATTCCATTCCGCATAGTTTGAAGCCATAGCTATAGCAACTTCGTCAATGGTTTCTGCTTTTTTCAAATTGTAAAGAAATATTGACGGTTTTGATTTATTAAGTTCTGAGAAAATATCTTGAATACCTTTGTAATTATCTATATATGCCACATCTTTCCAATTATTAATTAATTCAAAGTATTTTTTTGCCTTGAGGTTTCTATTACTGTCTGGTATTTGCTTGATTTTTTTTAGTTCATCATAATATTTCTCTGTTAATTTTTTTTCTAATTTTTCTTTTTCCTGTCCTTCTTTTGATTTCTTCCCCCCCATAGTTTTATCAGTTGTTGACACACTTTCTTTTTTCTCCGGAGTTTCTTTAGCTTGTTTATCTAAGGTGGTATATTCTGTTTCCAATTTTTCCTTTTTTTGTATATCATCAGGACTAAGATATTCTTTATCATCTAATTTTTTTAATTCCTCTTCTAATAATCTTAATTCTTTATCAGTTTCTTCCTCTTTTGTATGATTACCTTCTTTATTCTGTTCTGTTGACTCAGCGCTTTCCCCCTCAGTAGGTTTTCTCCAGATACCATTTTCAAAAACCCAGTCAGGATAAGGAGGCTGTTCTTTAGATGGTTCTGTTGGCGTATTTGGAATTTGTTCAAATCCCATAATATTATTTTTTGTTTTTTATAATCTCATCGATGATTCCGTAATTTTTTGCTTCTTCAGGAGTAAGCCAAAAATCTCTATCTGTTTCTTTTGCTATCTTTGCAATAGGTTGGTTTGTATGCTTAGCTAGAATTTTATTTAACCGTTCCTTAACACGAAGAATCTGTTTCGCTGCAATTTCTATTTCTGTGGCCTGGCCTCCAGCTTCTCCCATTACTTGATGAAGAAGAATTTCTGCATTAGGCAGAGCAAAACGCTTACCCTTTTTACCAGAAGCTAAAATAACAGCAGCTCCAGAAGCAGCCATGCCCAGGCAAAGCGAAGAAACATCGCATTTAACGTATTGCATTGTATCGTAAATTGCCAAAGTAGAGGTAACTGATCCCCCAGGAGAATTTATATAAAGCAGAATATCTTTTTTAGGATCTTGGTGCTCTAAAAATAATAATTGTGCAATGATAGTATTGGCTAAAGGATCATCAATAGGTCCTCCCAAGAAGACAATTCTTTCTTTTAAAAGGCGAGAATAAATATCATATACCCTCTCTCCTATAGAGGATTTTTCAATGACAGTAGGGACAAGAACCATATTATTTTGATTTTGAGAAGAATTTTTCATATCTATTTTTTTATAGTAATATATTTAATATAGTGGTTTTTAATCTCATTGTCAAACTCTCTACCTTTGAAAAATAAGATAAAATTAGTATAATGAGCTTGTATGGAAGAAAAAGAATTATCTATTATTATTCCCGCCTATGAAAAAGGGAAGCTGATTATTAATACAATTAAATCTCTGCTAGAGTACTTTCCTCAGGCAGAGATTATTATAATTAATGATGGAAGTAAAGATAATACAAGAAAAATAAAAAATATTTTTGGTGATAAAATAGTTTATTTAGAAAACGAAATTAACAAAGGAAAAGGGTATAGTTTACGCAAAGGATTTGAAAAAGCCAAAGGAAGATATCTAATTTTTACTGATGCTGATTTACCTTTTGGAATTGAGTATATAGAAAAAGTATTTAAAGAATTAAAACAGAAGAAATCTATAGTCATTGGTCATCGCGAAGAATTTTATAACGATAAATTTTATAAAAAGCTACTTAGGCCTTTTTTATATCTAATACTAAGAATATTATTTGGTTTTAAATACCGAGATACACAGTGTGGACTGAAAGGTTTTACAAGAAAAGAAGGGAAGAAGATATTTTCTATTAGCATAATTAACGGTTTTGCAATTGATATAGAAATTCTTTTTCTAGCAAAAAAATTAGATTATTTAGTTAATAAAGTAGTTGTACAACAAGAAGCTTCTTCTGTTTCATCAACCTTTAATTTTCCTAATATACTGCGAATGATTTTTGATTTACTCATAGTAAGATTTCATAATTATGAAATATCTTAAATTTCAAAAAATATTTATTGTTTTGATTTTTATTTTTGTTTATGGTTTTTTAATTTCTCAAATCCCGTGGAATTTAATTTTTTCTGACACAATGGTTGGCGGAGGGGATACTGGTTCTCATAATTATATTGTTTATTATGCTCAAGAAATTTTTCCGAAAATAAAATGGTGGTCTCCTGATTGGTATGCTGGTTTTCCTTTTCTCTATTTTTATCCCCCACTTCTTTATTACACAACAGTATTATTAAGTTATCTTATTCCTTTAAATATTGCTTTTAAGTTAATCACGCTCTTAGGAACATTCCTTTTGCCCCTGGCTATTTTTTTCTGTCTGTCATTTCTTGATTTTAAATTTCCAATTCCTTCTTTAGGAGCTCTTTTGAGCTTGAGCTATTTATTTTTAGAAAAATTTTCTATTTATGGAGCCAATATTCCAAGTACTTTATCTGGGGAATTTTCTTATTCTTTTGCTTTTGCTCTTTTCTTTTTATTTATTGCTTTACTGGTAAAGGGCATAAAGGAAAATCGCTATTTAGTTATTAATGTTTTTATTCTTTCTTTAATGGTTTTATCCCATCCTTTTTCTGTTATAATTGCAGTTTTGTTTGGAATAGTTATTTTGTTGGAAAGTATAATAAAAAAACAAGCCAAAAAAGTTTTTTCATATCTTTTTAAAGTTTTTGGCTTAGCTTTTGGTTTAACTGCTTTTTGGGCATTACCATTTTTAACTCTTCTTTCTTATACATCTAAAATGAGTTGGACTAAAGTGATTAAGCTTGAAGAAATTTTCCCTTCTTCTTTAATAATTTTTGAAATCATTGCAATATTAGGTATAGTCTACGCATTTTTCAAAAAAGACAAAAAAATTTTTCCCATTCTTTTTATAATTTGTGTATCATTAATACCATTTCTTTTTCTAAATAATTCTAGTATATGGAATGCCAGATTTTTGCCTTTTATTCTAATGAGCAGTTTGATAATTGCTGCTTATGCAATAGGAAGTTGGGTGCAATATTTTAAAAAATCATTTATTCCTGTTTTCTTAATAGTTTTTTCTGGATATATGTTAATTTTTTATCTTCCTTCAACTATTTCATATATCCCATTTTGGATGAAGTGGAATTATGAAGGGTTGCAAAGCAAAGATGCTTGGCCAGAATTAAAAAATCTTTCTGATTATTTAAAAGATCTTCCTTACGGAAGAATAATGTGGGAATATCGTTCTGAATATGATAAATTTGGCACTCCTCGTGTCTTAGAAAACTTACCAATTCTTACCAATAAACCAACTTTTGAAGGTTTGTTAATTGAATCTTCTGTTTCTGGATATTTTCATTTTATTAATCAAGCGGAGACAACTAAAACGCCGACTTCAGCTATTGCTGGATTAGAATATCCCTCTTTTGATTTTGAAAACGGGGTAAAACATCTACAATATTTTGGAGCTCAATATTTTGTTGCTTATACGCCTGAAATTAAAAAACTAGCTGACGAACATTTTATTAAAATGTCTGATATTGGTGGATTCAGGGTTTATAGAATTCCACATTCTGATTTAGTTGAAATTATTCCTAATATTAATTTAAGGTTAAAAACAAATAAATGGATAGATGAATCAATTCATTGGTATAAAAAAACGGACTTATCTCAGCCCATAGTCTTCTATCAAAATGAGAAAGAATTAAAAGATTTAGAGAATTTTTCCAATGGTTTTCAAGAAGAAGAATTAGCAGAAAATCCTGTTGTTCAGATAAAAGAAATAAAAAATGATTTTTTAACTTTTACAACTGATCATTTGGGAGTGCCTCATTTAATAAAATATACCTATTTCCCTGGTTGGCAGATAAAAGGAGCAATAGGCCCTTATTTAGTTAGCCCGTCTTTTATGATGGTAATTCCTTTTGAAAACGAAGTAACTTTACAATATTCTTACAATACTTGGGATAAAATTGGCTTTGCTATGTCTATAGGCAGCCTTATCGCGCTCCTATGGTTGCTGTTAAGAAAAAAACTATTGTTCTTCTAAAATTTGAAATACTTTTTCATTACGTATTATCCCCAATGCGAATTCTTTTAGATCTTCTGGATTAATTTTTTCTTTGGCTTCTGGATCAGGAATTTGCTGCAAGATTTTACTAGTTTTTTCTTTTATTTCATCTTCAGACACTTCAACTTTTTCTAAGAGAGCAATTTCTCTTAAAATTAAAGCTGAAAATACTCTTTTTTCTGCTAATTCCTGAAGATCTTCCCTTAATTGTTCTTCTGTTTTTTTAATTTGTTCAAGATATTTTTCAAAAGTTAATTGAATTTTTTCAAGTTGAACTTTTAATTCTTCTAACATTTTTTCAACTTCAGATTTGATTAATATTTCAGGGATATCTGCTTTAGTATTAGCTTTTATCTTATCTAGTATCGCTAAATGCCATCTTTCTTTTTCCTTTGCCTCTTTTTCCATTTTTAAGCCTTTTGAAATATTTTCTTTTAATTCTTCCAAATTTTTGAATTTTCCTAATGCCTGAGCGAACTTATCATCTAAAGGAGGAAGTTTTTTCTCTTTGATTTCTTTGAGAGAAATTTCAACAGACAGTTGTTTTCCTTGAAGGTCTTTTTGAGCCCAAGAATCAGGAACGGTTACATTAAAAATTTTATTTTCTCCGGATTTCATCCCTATTAAATTTTTTTCAAATCCTGGAATAAAATTTCCTTTTCCCAAGATAAAAGTATAATTTTTATCTTCGCCGTTCTTAATTAAATTCTCTTTTTCTTTAATTTGATAATCAATAGTAACAACATCTCCTTCTTTAGCTGGACGCTCTACTTTTTCTAAAACAGAACGGGAATCTTGCAACCACTTTAATGCCTGTTCAATTTCTTCTTTATCTATGAAAATACTTTTTTTCTCATTTTGCATATCTTTTGCAATCTTTTTATAATCAGGTAAATCTAATTTAGGAATAACAGATATTTCAGCTTTAAATTCTACTTCTTGATCAGGAACTATCTTAGTAATATTAATACTTGGGTATCCAATTGCTTGAATTTTTTTTTCTTTAATAATCTGCGGATAAAATTTTTCAATAGCTAAACTTGCTGCTTTTTCATAAACCTTTAAAGAAGGTAAATGATTTTCTGCAATTGACAAAGGTGCTTTTCCGGGACGGTATCCGTTAATTTTCAGATCTTTATTAAAATCTTTTAAAGCCATTTCTTTAAAAGGTAAAATATCCTTTTTGTTGAGAGAAACAATTATTTCAATTTTTGATTTTGGTAGAGAATTAATTTTTACTTCCATGATTATAAATTTATTATTCAGATTTAGATTTTTTTTCTGTTTTTTTATTATTTTCTTCTTGTTTAGTGTCAGCTATTCCCCCTTCGAGTATTTCTTCTGGCGCAAGAGCAGAGCGAATATCAATCTTCCAGCCAGTAAGTTTTGCTGCTAATCGTACGTTCTGACCATTTTTACCGATAGCTAAAGAAGTTTGATCAGGCGGAACAAAAACCCTAACTTCTCTTTTTTCAGAAATAATTTCAGCTTCTTCTATTTTAGCTGGCCCTAAAGCAGCTGCAACATATTTAGTTGGTTCTTCAGAATAAGGAATAATGTCTATTCTTTCACCATTAAGCTCATCGATAATAGTAGTCACCCTAGTTCCTTTTTGTCCTACACAAGCTCCCACAGGGTCTATGCTCTCGTCTTTAGAGCTTACTGCAATTTTTGTTCGGCTTCCTGGTTCACGAGCAATAGATTTTATCTCCACTATTCCTTCATTTATTTCAGGAACTTCCATTTCAAAAAGTTGAGAAACAAATTTTGGATGACATCTGGAAAGTAAAATTGTTGGACCTCTTCCTTTTTCTTCTAAACGAAGAATGAAAAATTTTTTTCTTTCCCCTACTTGATAATGTTCTCTTGGTATTCCTTCGTTAGCATAAAGAACACCAAAGGCTTTTCCTATATCAACATAAACATTATTTCTTTCAATTCTTTGAATTATTCCACTTATTACTTTTCCTTCTTTTTCTTTAAATTCTGAAAGAATTGTCTCTTTTTCTAACTCTTTAAGTTTTTGTAAAATAACCTGCTTAGCAGTTTGTGCAGCTATTCGGCTAAAATCACTTTTTATTTCTAAAGGGGTAATTATCTCTTCGTCAACTTTAGCATCTGGTTTTATTTTCTTTGCTTCTTCTAAAAGAATATGACGTTCAGGATTAAACCTGATTCGATGAATTTCTTCTTCAGCTTTTTCATCCAATTTGTTTTTTTTAGTTTTATCAGATTCTTCTTCACTAATTATAGAAGACTTATCAACGACAATTTTTACTTGCCAAAATTTTACTTTTCCATCTTCTGGATTAATTTCTGCTCGAACAACTTGCATCTTCTGTCCATATTCTTTTTTATAAGCAGCAGCAAAAGCAACTTCTAAAGCTTCAAAAACTTTTTGTTCTGGAAGTCCTTTTTCTTCTGCAATTTGGCGAATTAATGGTTTTAAGGTTTTTAAATCTAACATATTTTTTGGTTAATTTTATTAAGAAAGACCGCCTTTGGGCGATCTCATCATTACTTTTAATAGTTTATATTCTTTTTTGAGAAAAGTCAAGTTTCACAAAGTTTATAATTACAAGATAAAAATATTAAGATAAGAGAATGAGAATGGGGAGAATTGGTTCTTTTGGAGAAGATAAAGCAATAGCTTACCTTCAGGATAACCATTATCAATTATCAGATTATACAAAGAAATTTTCAAAGAAAATGGGGTGAAATTGATATTATTGCAAAAGATAAAAAAAACAAAAGAAATAGTTTTTGCAGAAGTTAAAACAAGGCAATTAAATTATGATTATAGTTTAAACCCAGAAGAGGCATTAACTTCAAAGAAGTTTCGTCGTTTAAAGCGAGCCTTTTTAAGCTATTTAAGCCAATATAATTTAGAAGATAATCCTTGGCGCTTTGACTTTATTGCTATAGAAATAGATAATTTCAGTGAAAAACCAATAATCCGATATTATAAAGATATATTTTTGAAATTTAAAATTGAATTTACTTTGTAACACGGTAAACATTGTGTGAAACAAAGTGTGAAACAATATTAACAAAGCCATTTCTCAATTTTAAGTTAAAAATTTGGCTTACTCATGGGCAAACCAAGTAATTTAGGCAGCTTTTATCTCTATTAAGCCAAAACCCTAATTAAAAATAGTTACTTTGTGACACGGTAAACATTGTGTGAAACAAAGTGTGAAACAAAGTATTTGTGGAGATGCGGGGAATTGAACCCCGAACTGGTCAATGCGAATGACCTATTATGCCGTTTAACTACATCCCCATTATTTAAAGATTTAAAATAGAATAACAAGAATTTTAGATTAAAACAAATTTCTGGTAAATAAAAAAGGAAGAAGAGAGGAGAGGTTCTTGTTCTGTCTTTACCCTGAGATTTTACAGAGGAAGTACAATTACCCTTTTAGGAGATGAATATCTCAACCTTGGCTTCTTCCTTTTTATATTCCCCTTATTTATTTAGGATTTCTTCAAGGAGTTCTTTATGTAGAATCGTAAAAAAATCTTTTAACTCATCAAGGGGAATATCAATCGCTTTGGCTATATTACCTAATTCTCGTTTAAGCTCTGCAAGAGAAATGCTTTCTTTTGCTATTTTGTATTTTAGGAGAATCAAAGCAATTTCGCTTTTTCTTTTTTCGTCCATATTTTTAAGATTTAGTTAATTTTATTCGACCTTTGTGTCGGATTTTTCAGCCCGACTTACTGTAATAATACATCTATTCCATTATTTCGTCAAGTGGGGAAGATAGTAATGGCTAAGGTTATAACCTTAGCCATTAACTAGTTGATAGTCGGGGAACCGGGACTTGAACCCGGACTAAATCCTCCCAAAGGACTCGTGCTACCATTACACTATCCCCCGATATATTTTTATGTCTCCCTGGGAGGAGTCGAACCTCCATCAACGGCTTAGAAGGCCGCCACTCTATCCATTGAGCTACAGGGAGAACTGCTTTTTATCTTAGCATATTTTTACTTGAAATAAAAGTTTTTTTGATTTATAATAAAGTAAAAGCGGGGCTTATATTTTAAAGATGAAAATAATATATATATGCCCGAAGTAAAATGTAAAGTTTGCAAAAAGATATTCTATACTAAGTCCAGTTGGCTCAAAAGAGGATGGGGAAAATATTGTTCGAGGAAATGTCAGTATAAATCTCAATTGAAAGGAAAATTTGTAGTTTGCGCCTATTGTGGTAAAAGGGTATATCGATCACGTGCTGAATTGCGCAGAAAATCTAAGACAGGAGTTTATTTTTGTAATTTATCCTGTCATTGCGCTTGGAAAAATAAACAAAGGAAAAGTAAGAAGAAATTTAAATTACAAAATCTATGGGGACCGTGGTGTAATAGTAGCACTAGGACCTGTGGCGTCCTCGGTACGGATGCAAATTCCGTCGGTCCCCCATTTTTCTTTCTAAGATTCTTGAAGCCCAAGAAGAAAAAAATTAACCTTTTATTTCTTAAGCGGCCATCAAAGAAAATTCTTTACAATTTTTATTGGAAAAAGAATTATACTCAAACCGAGATAGCTAAAATTTTTAATGTTACTCACACTAGCGTAAAAAGGTGGTTTAATTATTATAAAATTTCCGTGAAGCATAGAACTCTGTCTTGCGGCCATAATCCCAATACCTTAAAAAATTTAAAATTAGGTCGTACAGATGAAGCTATTAAAAAATCGGCAGAAGCAAGAAGGATTTATTCAAAAGAAAAGCTTATTAAAAAAATAAAAGAATTTGTTCAAAAAGAAGGAAGAATTCCTACAAAGAACGAATTTATTAATAATTCTTCCTATTCAAATTATGTTACTTATAGGTATTATTTTGGCACTTGGAATGATGCTATTAAGGCAGCGGGCTACAAGCCAAATGAGCAATGGTTTACCTCAGGAGATTTATTTGCTAAAGATGGGCACAAATGTAATTCAATTTCAGAAATAATCATTGACGATTGGTTCTTTGAAAATCATATTCCGCACATTAGGGAGTATTTATATCCTGAAGGACGATATCGCTGTGATTTTATGGTTGGTGATATTTTTATTGAATTTTTTGGTCTATTTAATGCTTCCATTGTTAACCCGAATTATGTTAAAACCATTAAAAGAAAGAAAGAAATATGTAAGAAATTTAACATTGTCCTTATTGAGCTCTATGAGAAGGATCTTTATAAATTAGATCAATCCTTAGGAGCAAAGATTAAATTAAAAGTATAAAAGGTGATAGGAGCTTGACAAATTATTTTTCTTTGCTATAATGGCAATGCTGTCGTTTTGAGGAGCTT
>CAZEMH010000012.1:0-16223 GCA_964513365.1 uncultured Candidatus Saccharibacteria bacterium | reverse complement strand
TAAAGAATCTTTATATTCAGGCTATTCGAATAGATCCAAATGATACTTCTTTATACACTGGTTTATCTGCTACATACGCTAAAATGCATAACAAGGAAAAAGCTATTGAATATGCCAATAAAGTTTTAGAACTAAATCCTGGAGCAAAACAAGTAGTAGAAGATTTTATTAAGTTAGTGGAAAATGAACAGTGGGAGTTAATAGCAGATTAAGTTTTGTATCTTGCGGTTTATTTCTGTTATTGTAAAAGCTTGACATTAATTAGGTCTATACTATAATTATAGTAGCCTTTAATTTTAGTAAAAAGGCTAAAAACCATGTATATTAAAAGAAAATTAGAAGACACTATTTTAAAATACCTTAATTCGCCTGAAATAATAGCAATAGTAGGCCCGAGACAATGTGGAAAGACTACCCTTCTTCAACAAATAAACCAAAAATTAGAAGGTAGCGTATTTATTAGTTTTGAAGATAAATCTATACTAAGATTATTTGAACAAAATATAGAAGATTTTGCAGAGCTATATGTTAAAAAATCAAAATATTTATTTATAGATGAATTCCAATATGCAAAAGAAGGCGGTAAAAATCTAAAATACCTCTATGATTTATATAAACCAAAGATTTTTATTACTGGTTCTTCTGCTATAGATTTAACAGTTAAAACTCTGAAATTTTTAGTAGGGAGGATTTTTATATTTAACTTGTATCCATTTGATTTTGAAGAATTTCTTAGTAGTAAGGGGCAGAATTATTGCGCTTTGCTTGAAAAGTATAAAATAGATTTGAGTATGCCTGTCAGTATCTTACCTAGTAATGAAACACACCGAATTTTATCAGATAAGTATGAAGAATATTTATTATATGGCGGCTATCCACGAGTTGTGTTATCAAGAGGCTTTGATGAGAAGAAAGAGGTTCTAAAAAATATTTACAATACCTATTTTTTACGCGAAGTTAAAGATATTTTGGGTTTAATAGATGATTACAAATTAGCAAAACTTATTCAGGGATTAGCTTTGCAAATTGGCAATATGATAGCTTATAATGAGTTATCTATTTTTTCGGAATATACTTATCTAACTCTTAAAAAATATCTGAATTTTTTAAATAAAACTTTTATTTGTAATTTTATTAAGCCATATTTTAAAAACAAGAGATCAGAGATAGTAAAGAACCCAAAAGTTTATTTTTTAGATACAGGTTTAAGAAACTTAATTGTTAATGATTTTAGAAAAATAGACGAAAGGGTAGACGGTGGTGCACTTTTAGAAAATGGTGTTTTTATGCAACTTATAAAAAGAAACTTGGAGCCACAATATTGGAGAGACAAACTTAGGCATGAACTGGATTTTATTATTCAATTAGAAAACAATACCTTGTTGGCAGTAGAAGTAAAGAAGACCGCAAAAGACATACGTTCTTCAACCCTTCGTGTATTTGAGAGGGCATATCCAGATATAGGTAAATTAGTTTTGTTTAAATACAAAGCAGGAATAAAAGAAAAAATAGGTTTTAAAATTTCACCAATATATTCAGTTTAAATTAAACAATTTTAAAGTTTGCTCGTAATGCAAGGGGTATCATCGCGAGTTATAAATTACAAGATTATGAAACAATTAGTTTTTAAACAGGGAAAAGTTGTTGTAGAAGAAGTTCCAACGCCAGGATGCGGAGCAAACCAGATTTTAGTGGAAAATTTATTTTCTTTAATTTCATCTGGCACTGAGTTATCAAGTTTGAATTTTTCAAGACAGCCTTTGCCTTTAAAAATTTTAAAATATCCAACTAAATTAGCTAAAGGGTTGAAATTAGTAAAAGAACAGGGAATTTCTAATGCTTATAAAATAGTAACAGGTATGCTCCAAGCAGGAGTAACACCTGGATATAGTTGTTGCGGGCGTGTTATAAGAATTGGAAAGAATATTACTGATATTAAAAAAGGGGATATTGTTGCTTGCGCAGGAGCAAATATTGCTTCGCATGCTGAATTTATAGCTGTTCCAAGAAATTTAGCAGTAAAAGTTCCTGATGGAGTTTCTTTTGAAGATGCTTGTTCTGCTACAGTCGGCGCAATTGCTTTGCAAGGAGTCAGGCAGGCTGATTTGCGTGTTGGAGAAAGCGCTGTGGTTGTTGGTTTAGGATTATTAGGTCAATTAACAGCTCAAATTCTTTTGGCAAGTGGAATAAAGGTAATTGGATTAGAGCTTTCTAAAGAAAGAATAAAAAAAGCAAAAGAAAATGGATTACTTAATGTTTTTTCTCCTGTAGGGAAAAATCTTTTGAATAAAATTAACCATCTTACTAATTCGCAGGGGGCAGATGCCACTATTATCACTGCTGCTAATCCATCAGACAATGAAATTATTAATCAATCGTTATTAATAACAAGAAAACGAGGAAAAGTTGTTGTTGTAGGGGATATTGGTTTGAAAATTAATAGATTGCCTTGGTATGAAAAAGAAATTGAATTGCGTATATCTACTTCTTATGGTCCTGGCAGAGGAGATGCTGATTACGAGAATAAAGGGATTGATTATCCTTATGCTTATGTAAGGTGGACAGAGAATCGTAATATGCAGGCCTATTTACAATTATTAAAAAACAAAAAAGTTGATTTTAAATCTTTAGTCGGAGGAAAATATTCTTTAGAACAAGCTGATTTGGCGTATAAATTATTAAATTCTAATAAAAAACCATTAGCAGTTTTACTCTCTTATCCCAGTTCCATTTTAAAAGAAAAAGATTCAGAACAATTTATTGAATTATCTGCTCCTCAAAAAATTGAAGGAAAAATTGGATTAGGCATTATTGGAATAGGAAGTTTTACTCAGACTGTGCATCTGCCTAATTTGATGAAATTAAGGGAGTTTTATAATATTCGCGGGATTTGTACGTATAACCAGGTAAAAGCCAAACATTTTGCCAGCCGCTATAACGCAAATATTGCTACAACCGATTACAAAGCATTATTGAATGATCCTAAGATAAATCTTGTTATTATTAGTACAAGGCACAATCTTCATGCTCAGATGGTTATTGATGCTTTAAAAGCAGGAAAGAATGTTTTTGTTGAGAAACCATTGTGTCTTACTGAAGAAGAATTAAATGAGATTTTAGATATATTAAAAACACAAAATTTTGATTATTCTCCGATTATTGCAGTTGGGTTTAATCGTCGTTTTTCTCCGTTTATTCAGAAGATAAAAGAAACGATTAGTGATCGCCGCAGTCCAATTATGATTAATTACAGGGTTAATGATTCTTATCTTGCGCCAAGTCATTGGGTTAATACCAGCGAAGGTGGAGGAAGGATTTTAGGTAATGCCTGTCATATGTTTGATCTCTTTTGTTATCTTGTTGAATCCGGGGTTGAAAAGATTAATGCTTATTCAATAACTCCAAAAGACACTTTTTATCTTGCTACAGATAATTTTGTTTGTACAATTAAATTTAAAGATGGCTCTTTGGCTAATTTGATTTATACAACACAAGGAGATGAAAAAATTGGTAAAGAATATATGGAGCTATACTCTGAAGGGAGAGCGTTTATCTTAGATGATTTTAAAAAATTAAAAACTTACGGAGTAAAAGCTGGTATGAAAATGCGCCAGCAGAATAAAGGCCACTTCGAAGAATTAAAAGAGCTAGCTTCTTCTTTGCACCAAAGAAGATCTTCAATGCCATTGGAAGAGATTATTAATGCTACTAAAATTAGTTTAGAAGCAGACAAGCAGGTAAGGGCTTGACATGAATAAAAACATTAGTATAATACATAACGCTGCCATAAATTATGATAAAAGCAGCGCTATTTAAATACTTGACAAGATTAAAAGATTATAGTATAATAGCGATGTAAGTTGAAAATAAAAGGTCTATTAATCTGTAGGTAAGCAAGCTATTGCTTGTCAGGGATTCTCTGCGGATGGGTATCTTGGACATATTTATATGCCTGGGATATACCTCGGGTTAATCTTTAGTCTTCGTTTCGAAGGATATTTGCCTGCAGATTAATGGGCCTTTTTTTATATTCCAAGGACTCTTTTTATTTCTTCCCATGATGTAATTCCTTGCAAAACTTTGATAACAGCGCTATTAATTAATTTTGGAAATTTTACTTTTGTGAGATTTTTTGTTTTTGGAGAAGGAATAAGTATTTCAAAAATTCCAGATTGACCTATATACCCGGTAAAATTACATTGAGCGCAACCCTGCGCTTTATAAATTTTTGCCGGTTTTTTATATTTTGGGAAGTATTTTAAAGATTCTTTGATAAATGGATTCATTTCTGTTGGAATTTTTATTTTCTTTTTGCAATGCGGGCAAAGGCGACGGACTAGTCGTTGTGCGATAATAGTATTAATAGTAGGAACTAATTCTTTTGAAGGTATTTCTAATCCTTGTAATCGGGATAAAACACCAAGAGCGTCATTAGTATGAATTGTTGAAAGAACTAGATGTCCGGTTGTTGATGCTTGCCAAACTAATTTAGCAGTTTCTTTGTCCCTAATTTCTCCAATTAAAAATATATTTGGGTTTTGGCGGAGTAAACTGCGAAGAGCTTTGGAAAAAGTATATCCTTTTTCTTCATTAACCTGGGTTTGCATAATTCCAGGCAAGCGATATTCAATTGGGTCTTCAACAGTGATAATTTTTACTTCTGGTTTGGCTAGTTTTTTAAGTATAGTAAATAGAGTTGTTGTTTTTCCTGATGAAGTAGGTCCGGCAGATAGAATTAATCCAACTTTCTTTTCCAATATTTTTTCTATGCTTTCTTTTTGCTCTTCTAAAAATCCTAGGTTTTCTAAATTTAATAAAGCTTCTTCTCCGCCCAAGATTCTTAAAGAAGCACTTTCTCCATATCCACCAGGTATTATTGAAAGCCTGAGGTCAAAAGATTTACTTGGAAGAATAAGGCGGAATCTTCCTTCTTGAATTATCTGCGTTTCTTCTGTTTTCAAGCCGCTTAGATTTTTTAATTCATTAATCAATTTTGGATGTTCATTTATATCAAAAGAAACTAATTTATGGAGTATTCCGTCTATTCTCTGCCTTATCTGACTAATTTTTTCTTCTGGCTCAAAATGAATATCTGTAGCTCGTGATTTTAATGCCGCAGCCAGCATAAGAGCAATTTGTCTTTCAGGAGATTTATTTTTTAATAATTTAGAAATTGATTTATTGTTTTGAAGTAATTTTTCTATTTCCTTTTCCTCTTTGTTTGTTACTTTTACGCCACGAATTAGAACCTGAGAGAATAATTCTTTATACAATTCTTGAATATATGAAATATCACCTGCTACTCTTACAACCTCTTCTAAAGATGTAATTCCATCAATGGCTTTTAACAAACCATCGTGAAAGAGAGGAATCATTCCTTCATCAATAGCCCTTGATCTTATTTCATTTTGGTCAGCACCTGATTTTATTGTTTTAATAATCCTCGGGCTCATATTAAAATATTCAAAAATTCCAATTTGGCTTTTATATCCCAACCAATGGCACTTTGCGCAGCCTTTAGCTTTGTAAAGATATGGAATATCTTTTGGTATATTTGCTTTGCTTTTTGGGGAAAGAATACTAAAAGCTTCAATTAATTTTTCTTTCATTTGAGGAGTTGGTTTGTATCTCTCTTTACAATCAGGGCAAAGGCGCCTGATTAATCTTTGGGCGACAATTAGCTTAAGCGCATTTGGGAGCATTTGAGAGTCAGCTCCTAATTCAACAAGCCGGGCAACAGTTCCACTCGCTTCATTAGTATGCAGTGTGGAAAAAACCAAATGTCCTGTTAAAGAAGCTTGTATAGCGGTTTTTACTGTTTCTTCATCTCTCATTTCTCCAATCATAATAACATCAGGGTCTTGTCTTAATATGGATTTTAATCCATTGGCAAAGTTGTATTTTTTTGATACTTGGGTTTGGTTTACACCAACAAGCCTGTATTCAATCGGGTCTTCGATGGTAATAATCTTTACTCCAGGAGAAATTTTCTTTTTCAAGAAAGTGTATAAAGTTGTTGTTTTTCCTGAACCTGTAGGTCCTGTAATTAGAATCATTCCATTTGGTGCTGACAGGGAATTATTAAAAGATTTTATACTATTTTCATTAAGGCCCAAATCTTTTAAGCCAAAAGCGGCTCGTTTTGGGTTTAAGAGCCTAAATACTAGAAATTCTCCTTGAGGTCCTGGTAAACTGGAGGCGCGGACATCAATAAAACTTTTATGGTTTTGAATGGTAAAACGACCATTCTGAGAAATATTTTCAATATTTAATTTTAGACCAGATAAAAGTTTTAATCTTTGGTTAATGCCGCGATGTTTCTTTTTTTCTATTTCAGCGACATCATATAGCACACCATCAATGCGAAAACGTAAAAGAGCACAATCTTCTTGTGGTTCAACATGAATATCAGATGCATCTATTTCAACAGCTGATTTTAGAATAAATGAAACTAACGATGTAACTTCTTCTGCTGAAATAGATAAAAGTTTTTCATGAAGTTCGGAAAATTCTATGGATTTAGTATTGGTTACATCTATAAAATTTGATATTTTTTTTTGGCGTTGATGCACAAAAGCGTAATTTTTCCATGCCCAATTAAGGCTTTCTTCAGTAGCAACAAAAACAACTACTTTATAGCCTTCTTTTTTAACTTTCTCGATTGTTTTAATGGTTTCAATATTAAAAGGATCTAATACAGCTATTTTGACCTGATTTCCTATTTTCTGAAAAGCAATAATGTTAGCTTCTTTTGCTTTTTCTTCTGGTATAAGAGAAAGAGCGCTTGTTTCAATTGGTGATTTTCTTAAATCAACATACAGAAAATTATGTTTTTCAGCTAATCTCTGCGCCTCTCTTTCTTTTGACTCTTGCCAGAGGGCTTTGATCTTTTTTTCTCTTTTTTTAATAAAATCATCCATAAAAAATATATTCTTAATAATTTATTATACCATTCTAATTTTCTTTAGAAAAGTGAAAATTCGTGATAAAATTAATTATGGCAAAAATGAAGATTAAAATTATCAGTGAGAGTCCAAAAGAAACACAAAAAATCGCCTCTTTTTTTATGCAGGCTATTTTAAAAAAATATGATTGGAAACAAAATAGCTTGGTTATTTCTTTAGAAGGTCCTTTAGGAGGCGGTAAAACAGAATTTCTTAAAGGCATAGCCAAGTTTTTAAAACTTAAGGAGAAAGTTTTTAGTCCCACTTTTTTAATTATGAAGAGTTTTCCTTGCAAGACGCCTTTTTTTAAAACATTATGGCACTTAGATTGCTATCGGATTGAAAAACCTAAAGAAATTAAAGAATTAGATTTTTTAGAAATTATTAAAAATCCAGAGAATTTAATTTTTATTGAATGGGGGGATAAAATTAAAAAAATCCTTCCAAAAAATCACTGGAAAATAAAATTTAAAGTAACAGGAAAAAATACAAGAATATTAGAATTTCATTTATAACGAGCTAAAGGCTCGATATATTAAAACTTTGTTTTATTATGAAGAAATTAGTTATTATTGATACTTATGCTTTAGTGCATCGTTCTTATCATGCTCTTCCTCCGCTGGTTTCTCCAGAAGGGATTTTAGTCAATGGTGTTTATGGGTTTATGCTGTTTTTTTTGAAAATGATTAGTGATTTAAAACCAGATTATATCGTAGCTACTTTTGATATGGCAGCTCCTACTTTTCGCCATGAAGAATATAAAGAATACAAGGCTAAGAGAGTAAAAATGCCAGATAATTTTTATGAACAGATTCAAATAGTGAAAGATCTTTTAAAAGCATTTCATGTTCCAATTTTAGAGAAAGAAGGTTATGAAGCTGATGATATTATTGGAACCATAACCGAGAAATTAAAAAACGAAGACATTCAATCTTTTATTGTCACAGGAGATTTAGATACACTTCAATTAATTACTGATAAAGTATTTGTCTATACGCTTCGTCGCGGCATCCAGGACAGTATAGTCTATGATAAAGAGAAAGTTTTTGAGAGATTTCAATTAGAGCCCGATCAATTAATAGACTGGAAGGCATTAAGAGGAGACCCTTCAGATAATGTTCCGGGAGTTCCTTCTATAGGAGAAAAAACAGCGAGTTCATTGATTAAAGAATGTGGGACATTAGATAATCTATATGAAAAGATAGAACATGGAGAGAAAATAAAAGTTTCTCCAAGAATCTTAGAAAAATTAAAAACTTTTAAAGACCAGGCTTATTTTAGCCGCCACTTGGTAACAATTCAAAAAGACGTAGATATAGAGTTTGATTTAGAAAAAGCCAAACTTGATTCTCCTACAAAAGACGAAGTAATTTCTTTATTAAATAAATTGGGATTTCGAAGTCTAATTCCAAAGATTTTTAATCTTGAGGAAAATATTTCTTCTGCAAAGGAAGTTTCTTTGAATATTATCAGCACTACTTTAAAAACAGAAGAATTAAAACAAAAGATTAATGGAGAAGAAACAATTGGAGTGCTTTTGGATTTTAATGGAGAAAGATTTGGAGAGAGAGAAATAAAAGGCTTAGGATTTAGCTTTTTGGATAATACCTTGTTTTACCTTCCATCTAATCTGTTCCCAGATTTTTTTGAAAAACAATTAGATTGGCCTAAAAAGAATTTAATAAGTTTTGACGCTAAGATTATATTAGAGGAAATTGAATGGTTTTCAGATTGTTTATTTGAAGATATAAAGATATTAGTTTGGCTGCTGGATACAGAAAGGAAAAATTATAAATTCTCTTCAATTAGCAAATTTTTTCTTGGGCAAGAAACAGATGATTCGTTTAGCGGGAGCTTATCTAAATTAATTCCTTTATGGGAAGTGATTAAAAACAAAACAGCAGCATTAGGCATAGATAATGTTTGGGAAAATGAAGAAAAACCGCTTGTTCCAGTGATTGCTTCAATGGAAAAAAATGGGATTTTAGTAGATAAAAATTGGTTAAAGAAATTATCTAAGAAAGCAGAAAAGAAAATTTATGATTTAGAAAAAAAGATCTATCAATTATCTGGTGAAAAATTTAATATTAATTCTCCTAAACAATTGTCTGAAATTTTATTTGAAAAGTTGGAAATTTCTTCATCAAGTTTAAGAAAAACCGCTACTAAGAAAATTTCTACAAATGTTGACGAGCTTTTAAAAATTAAAGATAGCCATCCGATTATTCCTTTGATTATTGAATATCGAGGAATAACAAAATTAAAGAATTCTTTTCTTGATACCCTTCCAAATTTTATTAATTTAAAGACAAACAGAATTCACACAATTTGGAATCAAGGTGGTACGACTACCGGTCGTTTATCATCAGAAAAGCCTAATTTACAAAATATTCCACAAAAAGGCGATTGGGGAAAACAAATTAGAAAAGCTTTTGTTTCTAAAAAATCTTTTTCTTTAGTTTCATTAGATTATTCTCAGATAGAATTAAGATTAGCAGCTCATCTTTCAGGGGATGTTAAGATGATAGAGGCGTTTAATCAAGATAAAGATATTCATAAAATTACCGCTGCCTATATTCATAATATTCCTGAAGATAAAGTTTCTGCTTCTATGAGGCAGAGAGCAAAGATTTTGAATTTTGGGATTATTTATGGAATGGGCAATAAATCATTTGCCCAGTCAGCAGACATTTCTTTGGATGAGGCTAAAAAATTTAGAGAGGAATATTTTTCTAATTTTTCAGGGCTTAGAAATTATCTTGATTTTTCTTTAGAAAATGCTAAAAAATTAGGTTATGCGGAAACCATTTTTGGCAGAAAGAGATTTCTTCCTCTCTTAGGCGGGCTTGGGCGTATAGCTCGTGGGCAAGAAAGAATTGCTCTTAATATGCCTATTCAGGGACTAGCAGCAGATATTATAAAAATGGCAATGGTAAAAATTCAAGAGCTTATTAAGAAAAAACACATGGAGGAGGATATAATAACTTTGATTCAAATACACGATGAATTGATAATAGAGATAAAATCTGACATAATAAAGGAAATTGTTCCCATTTTTAAGGATATAATGGAAAACGCAGTAAAATTAGAAGTACCGTTAAAAGTAGATGTTAGGATAGGAAATAAATGGGGAGAAATGGAATAATTTTATATATATGTTGAGTTTTTTTCAAAAACTAAATAAGCATTTTTCTTCACCTCAATTGTTACCGTTTTGGTTTTTTGGTGGTTTGCTTGTAACGCAGATAGTTTTTAATTCACTTTGGATTATTTGGCCTTTAAATTGGTTAATTAATATTGCTTTGATAATTTTTTATTTATCAATAACAGTTCTTCTTTTGGGTACAGTTGATAAAGTTAGCCGCTTAGACTTAGAAAGGAATCAGATAAATGCAATGTTAGGCAGCATTAATGATCCAGCTGTTTCTTATACTGAGAATTTTGAAATTATTTTAGTTAATAAAGCCATGGAAAAATTCATTGGCATATCAAAAAAAGAACTTATAGGAAAAAATATTACTCCTGAATTAAGCAATGATGCTCGTTTTGGGCTTTTATCTAAGATAATTTTTCCGAGCTTGGCTCCAGTTGTTTTAGAGAAATCCATAGATACTTATCCAGAGAAAATAAAAGTAAAATTTTATCAGCCAAAAGAACTTATTCTAGAAATCATAACAACTAAAGTAATTGATGATAAGGGAAAGACTTATGGTTTTTTAAGAATAATTCATGATTTAACCAAAGAAGAAGTATTGAGAAAAACTCAATCAGATTTTATTACAATAGTAGCGCATCAACTGCGTACTCCACTTTCTGGTTTGTCATGGATATTAGAAATGCTAGGCAAGAAAGAATTAGGTCCTTTGACACTCGAGCAGGAAAAACTTATAAATGATGGGAGAAAAGCTATGAAAGAGAGTTTAAAAACAGTGGAGGATCTTTTAAATGCTGCTCAGATTGAAGAAGGAAGGTTTGGTTTTCAATTCTCTACGGCAGATATGCAAAAGATTATAGAAAATGTTT
This sequence comes from uncultured Candidatus Saccharibacteria bacterium, assembly GCA_964513365.1. Lineage (GTDB taxonomy): Bacteria > Patescibacteriota > Minisyncoccia > UBA6257 > UBA6257 > DAOVIY01. Next base: position 5,256 of record CAZEMH010000012.1, on the reverse strand, counting down.
TAATTAAATTTGAGCCAGTAGCAAAGATAAATAATATTAAGTTAATTTTTCAACGACCAGAATTTCAACTTAAACCTTTTGTGATGGATCCATTAAGGATCAAATTAGTTTTGGAGATTTTAGTTGATAATGCATTGAAATATAATGTAAAAAATGGAGAAGTGCGTGTAAAAATAGATCCTATGGAAGGAAGGCCTTTTATACTGATTTCTGTTGAAGATACAGGCATTGGAATTTCCAGAGAAGATTTATCAAGGTTGTTTACTAAATTTTTCCGTTCAAAAGCAGCATTAAAAGGGCAAACAAGTGGAATTGGATTAGGTTTGTATTTAGCCAAGAATATAATTCAGAGACATGGTGGAAAGATTTGGGCTAAATCTGCTTTAGGAAGAGGTTCTATTTTTACCTTTTCTTTGCCTATAGATCCGGATTATATACCATCTCAGTAATTATGCTTTATTTTATTTTTGGACAGGATAATTTTCGTTCACAAAAATATTTTTTTGAAGTGAGGGATTTTTATAAAAAAAAAGGGGTCCCATTTTTTTCATGTGATTTTTCTGATAAACTTTCTCCTTCTTTTGATATTTCTGCGCTGGAAGATATTTTTAAAAGCAATACTTTATTTTCCGGCAGTAAATTAGTGGTAATAAAAAATTTATTCAAAAATACAGATATTAATTTTCGGAAGGACTTACTCAATATTTTAAAAGATAGGAGAATAGATACAGCCAAAGATATAATGGTCATATTTTATGAAAATGACGCAGTTCGTAGTAGTTCTTTGCAAAAATGGTTGGAGCAGAAAGCTAAAGGGGTTAAAAAATATGAATTATTGAAAAAAGAAGAGTTAAGGCGATGGGTAATAAAAGAAGAACAGAAGATGGGTTTAAAATTAACCACTGAAGCCCGCCAATTACTATTAATAAGTTTTCCTTCTGATACAGGTTCTATTTATTATTCTTTAGAAAAATTAACACTTGTAAAAAAGGGATTGATCAGCAAAGAATTAATTGAAGAGAATTTGTTTTTACCTTTGAATAGTAATATTTTTTCTTTTTTAGATAATTTAGTTGCGGGGAGAACAAAAAAAGCCTTTTGGTTTTTAGAAACATTAATAGATCAGGGAATATACCCTTTATATATTCTTAAAATGATTATTTTTCAATTTCGTAATCTTTTGATGATAAAAAACTCACAAACAAAACCATCCTCAATACATCCATATGTTTTTCAGAAATTATATCCCCTAACAAAAATTATTTCTTTGGAGACACTTAAATTTGTGTATCAGCGCCTTCTTTACTATGATAGAGGAATCAAACATGGAGATATTGATGGGGAGATTGCTTTGGAAATGCTTTTGATTGATTTTTCCAAGCAAAAATGTTAAATTAAAATACAATATTGATTTGAAAAAATCAGCTATTGCTGGGAGTCTATAAATGCAACAACATCATAATTTATAATTTTACATCAATGCCTATAACAAGTTCAGCAAAGAGGGCTGTCAGAGAAAGCTCTAAAAAAAGGAAAGCCAATTTACAAAAAACAATTGTTTTTAAAAAAACAAAGAAAGATTTTTTAAAACTTATTGAGAATGGTAAGATCGAAGAAGCTAAAAAGATGTTCCCAAAGGTGCATAAGCTTTTAGATAAAGCCGCAAAAGTTAATTTGATAAAGAAAAATAAAGCAGCAAGAGATAAATCTAAATTAGCAAAAAAGTTAATTAAGAAATGATTCTTAATTTAAATAAACAACATTTGAGTGGCTGAAGCAATGCTTTAGCCATTTTTTTTACTGATTGTTTTGTTTAATGCTTTCTAGTAAAATATTATTATAATGAGTTATAAATATAAAATTTTACCTCACCCCGCAGATATTAAATTGGAAATAATGGCTTCTTGTAAAGAGGATCTTTTTAAAGGGGCTTTGGAAGGAATGGCTTATATTATTCAACCTGATGTTTCCAAAAAAAGCAGTTTGGAGAAAGAACAAATAGAAATTCATTCTTTGGATATTAATACACTTTTGATAGATTTCTTAAATGACGTTTTGGCAAAATCAGATATTTATAATTGCATTTTTGATAAGATAAAAATACAAAAATTAACAGGCAATTCTATAAAAGGAGTGATAGAGGGTAAAAACGTGGAAGAATTTTCTAAAGAAATAAAAGCAGCAACTTATCATGAATTAAATATTACTCAAGACAAAAAAGGTGATTGGAAAGCAATAATTCTTTTTGATATCTAATTTTATGTTTAACAAATCTGATTTAATTAAAATAAACGATTATCTTTGGGAAATACCTAAATCTTTTAGAAATGATATGCTGGTTCCGGCAAGGATCTATGCCTCAGAAAAGATGTTGCAGGAAATTGAGCAAGGTGCCATAGAGCAATTAATTAATGTAGCCACTCTTCCCGGGATTGTAAAGCATTCTTTGGCAATGCCCGATATTCACAGTGGGTATGGTTTTGTTATTGGCGGAGTGGCAGCAACAGAGTATCCTGATGGAATAATTTCTCCTGGCGGAATCGGATATGATCAAAATTGCGGAGTCAGATTATTAAAATCAGAGTATACTGAAAAAGAAATTAAGCCTTATTTAGACAAATTAACAACAGAGATTCAGAAAGAAGTTCCTTCTGGATTAGGAAAAGGGAGGCAAATTAAATTGACTATTGAGGAAATAGATAGAATTTTAGAAGGGGGAGTCCCTGATTTAGTGGAAAAAGCTTATGGAGAAGGAGAAGATATTGAGAATTGTGAAGAAAGAGGGAAAATGGAAGAGTCTGATGCTTCAGTTGTTTCAGATTTGGCTAAAAAAAGGGGTAGGGATCAATTAGGAACTCTCGGTAGTGGCAATCATTTCTGTAGTTTGGAAAAGGTTGTTGAAATTTATGATGAAAAGATTGCTAAAGTTTTTGGTTTATTCAAAGATCAGGTGGTAATAATGATTCATACAGGTAGCAGAGGATTAGGTCATCAAAATTGTACTGATTATTTAAGACTAGTTATGGGTGCTGTAAAAAGATATGGAATAAAATTGCCAGACAGAGAATTAGCTTATGTTCCATTTAACTCTTCTGAAGGTCAAAGGTTCTTTAAAGCAATGAGCGCGGCTTGTAATTTTGCTTGGGCTAACAGACAAATGATTAGTTTTTATGTTCGTAAGGCTTGGCAAAAGGTTTTATCAAAGAAAATAAAATTAGATTTACTTTATGACGTAGCGCACAATATTGCCAAAATAGAAGAGCATGAAATTAACGGAGAGATGACAAAGTTAATTGTTCATAGGAAAGGCGCGACTAGGGCTTTTCCTCCTGGACATCCGGAAATTCCAGAAAAATATCGTTCTGTTGGCCAGCCAGTCTTAATTCCCGGCACAATGGGAACAGCTTCTTATATCCTGGCGGGGACAGAAAAAAGTAAAGAGGCTTTTTACTCTACTTGTCATGGTGCTGGAAGGGCAATGTCCCGTCATCAAGCAAAAAGAGAAATAAGCAGCAGAGAAGTTTTACAACAACTTACTAAAAAGGGTATAATAGTAAAGTCAGGCTCTTTTTCTGGTTTGGCTGAAGAAGCGCCTTTGGCGTATAAAAATATTGATGAAGTCGTAGAAGTAGTTCATGAAGCAGGATTAGCAAAAAAGATAGCCCAGCTACAGCCCTTAGCAGTCATAAAAGGATAACAAAAGGTCGATAAATTAATTATTTAATTTTTATGGAAGAAAAACTTATCGGAAAAATCACTCATTATTTTGGAAAAATCAGTGTTGCTATTGTTGAGCTTTCTAGTGTACTTAAGGTTGGAGATAGAATTCATATTAAAGGGCATAGCACTGATTTTGAACAAGATGTTTCTTCAATTCAAATTGAGCATGAGAATGTAGAAAAAGCGAAAAAAGGAGATGCAATTGGAATAAAAGTTGATGAAAAAGTGAGGGAAGGCGATGAGGTTTATTTGATAGTTTAGTATGAAAAAATTAGCTGTACCTGAAGCTATTGCTGTTTTAATTGGAACAATCATTGGAGCAGGTGTTTTTACTTTACCTTATGTAGCTGTTCATTCTGGGTTGGCAACAACATTTATCTGGTTAATTATTGTTAGCTTCATTATTACTTATCTGCATCTTGGTTTTGGGGAAATAGTTTTAAGAACAAAGGAAGAATTTCGTTTGCCTGGATATGTTGGGCATTATTTAAGTTCTTCAGCAAAAAAGTTTGTTCTTTTAATTACATTTTTTACTTTCTCATTTTCTCTTTTAATTTATTTGCTTCTAGGATCTCAATTTTTGAAGGTTATTTTACATTCTGTTTGGACAAATTTTTATTTTCCACAAGGATTTTTAGTTCTATTGCTTTGGCTTTTATTGAGTTTAGTGGTTTTGAGTAAAAACAAAAAATTGTCCAAGGTTAATTTTTATTTATCTTTTGCTCTTTTGTTTTTATTCTTGGCCATTATTATTTTTGCTTTTCCTCATTTTAAGGCAGAAAATATTAATCTTTTTAATTTTGCAAACCATTGGGGCTGGTTAATACCTTACGGTGTTTTGTTCTTTGCTCTTAATGGTATGGTGGCAATTCCTGAGGCAGCAAAGGTTTTGGAAAAAAGAGGGGAGAAAAAAGAGAAATTAAAAAAGGTTGTTATTATTGGTACGCTTATTCCGGCTTTTTGTTATCTGGCTTTTATTTTAGTAGTAGCAGGTGTTAGCGGGCCTTCTACCACATTGCAGGCTATTGAAGGATTGAAAGGCATTCTAGGAAATAGTATTATTTTATTAGGAGCAATGCTTGGCCTTTTGGCAGTTTCAACTTCTTATTTAATATTTGCTTCATATATTAAAAACAGTTTTATTAATGATTTTAAATGGTCTCGCTTTATAAGTTATTTTTTAGTAATTGTTGGCCCATTATTGCTTTATTGTCTTCATTTAGAAAGTTTAGTGAAGCTAATTTCTTTTACTGGAGGAATGTTGGGAGGGTTTGAAGGGATAATGCTTGTTCTGGTTTTAAGAAAAGCGAAAAAACAAGGAGAGATAGAGCCTCCTTACCAAGTTCCTTTAAATAAAATTTTAATTGTTATTTTCATAACAGCTCTTGTGATTGGAGCTCTTTGTCAGACATTTTTGGTGTACTAAAAATTTATCAGGTAAAAAATTTATGCGCATTATTGCTGACTTTCATATTCATTCCAAATATTCACGTGCCACTTCTCGTGATATGGATTTAGAGCATATTTTTCAGTCAG
>CAZEMH010000011.1:0-18016 GCA_964513365.1 uncultured Candidatus Saccharibacteria bacterium | reverse complement strand
CGGGCAGAGGAAAAATCTTCCTGCCAGAGATAAATACGAGCTAAATTCTTAAGAGCAGCAATATCTTCTGGGTTATCTTCAAATTCTTTTAATAATTTTTTTTCTTCCTGCTTTATATCCAAAATATCTGAAAAACCTACATCATCCTCAATTAATTTCTCTTTATTAAAAAATTTAATAATTCCATTCTCTTCATCTTTTGTGTTGATATTTTTTCTTTTTCTAATTCTTGATAAATTTTTAAAAATTGCCCTATCAATTCTTAAAATTATTATCCGTGAACGAATTAAAAATTTTTCTACAAGAAGAGTTAATTTATTGCAAACTTTCTGATAATTGTCTTTATTAAAAATTCTACGAAATCTTCCTAAAAACTTCTCTTTTTCGTTTATTATTTCCCTTTCTTGTATATTTTTTTCACCTTTTTCACCCTTTTGATTCTTAAATATGAAAATTAAACCAGTTATACCTAAGATAATCAAAAGGGGCGGAAGGATATTAAACATATTAAATTTTGAAACGAATAAAACGACTAATTTCTATATTCTCGCCAAACTTAGCAACAGCTTCTTGAATTAATTGATCTATATTCTTGGTTTCGTCTTTAATAAAAGCTTGTTTATTCAAACAAATTTCTTGAAATTCCTTTTCAATCTTGCCTTCAACAATCTTTTCTACAATCTCTGGCGGCTTATTGCTATTTTTTAATTCCTCTAAATATTCTTTTTTCTTTTCTTTAATTATTTCCTCAGGAATTTTTTCAGAAGAAACATATTTTGGATTTAAAGCTGCTATGTGCATTGCCAAATCATAAGCTAATTTCTTGAAATCAGGATTATTAGCAACAAAACTAGTTTCACAACGCAACTCAACTAAAGCTCCTAATTGATTATTTGAATGAATATATGCTTCAATTACTCCGCATTTTGTATCATTGCTTTGTTTTTTTTCAGCGCGTAATTCTCCTTTTTTCTTTAATATCTTTATTGCCTTAGAAAAATCTCCCTTTGCTTCTTCTAAAGCTTTTTTGCATTCCATTACTGGAGCAAAAGTTTCTTTTCTTAATTTTTGAACATCATCAATGGATACCGTCATAATTTATTATTAATATTTTATTATTTACCTTTCTTTGCCTGCTCTATGGCTTCATCAACTTTATTTAGAATATAAGTAATTGATGATTTTGCGCTGTCATTGGCAGGAATTGGATAATCTACAAGAGTTGGATCATCATCAGTGTCTAAAACTACAATCATGGGAATTTTCATTTTTTGTGCTTCTCTTACTGCAGTATCATGTATTTTAGGATCTATAATAAATAAAGCATCTGGCAATTGGGTTGTGTTTTTTAAACCAATAAATTGTTCTTCCAGCTTAGCCATCTGATCCTCTAATTTTTTCCTCTCGTGTTTTGTATATTTTTGCCATTCACCGGATTTCTTTTTTTCTTCCAATTCTTTTAGATACTTAATTCTCTCACTTAATGTTTTAAAATTTGTCAAAGTCCCTCCAAGCCAACGATTGGTAACATAAGGAAAATTATACTTATCTGCCAATTCTTGAATTTTTGTTCTTGCCCCTGCTATAGCTCCAACAAAAAGGATTGAACCTTTTTTCTTAACTATCTCTTTAATATAATTTAAAGCCACCTCCAGCGCTTTTGCAGTCTCTTCTAGATCAATAAAAGATAATTCTGTATAAGATTTAACAGTAAAATATCCAGCCTGAGGATGATTACGAGTTTTATTATGGCCATAATGCACCCCAGCCTCCTTCATTTCTTCCTCATTAATTGTTTGTTGTTTTTCTTCTTTCATATTGATATGCTTTTTAAATTTACCACAAAAGATAATAAGAATCAAGAAATACAAAAAAACACTACGGCAAAAGTCGTAGTGTTACTGTGGGGCTTGTCCTCAGAATAGAGAACATTTATAATATTATCACATCTTATATACTAATGTCAATCCTAATCATTGAACTTATTGCTTTTTTAATCTCTTTTTGGTATTATAAAAATTGCTAAATTTAATAAATATGAAAAAAGATATTCATCCAAAATATAATACAAAGGCAACAGTAAGCTGCGCTTGCGGAGCTAAGTTTCATATTGGCTCTACTGTTGATAATATGGAAATTGAAATTTGTTCACATTGCCACCCTTTCTTTACTGGACAAAAAAAAATAGTAGATTCTGCTGGCCGTGTTCAAAAATTTAAAAAACGACTTCAAAAAACAGAGGGTATTAAAAATAAAAAGATGTCTCTAAAAAAGGCTAACAAGGCCACATCAAGCAAAACGAAAAAACCAAAGAGCAAAAAGAAAGAAAATAAATGAAATTAAAAGAACTGGAAAAAGAAAAAGAAGAGCTTTTTAAGAAACTCAGTGACCCTGAGTTTCTTTCAAATAAAAACAATTTTGAAGAAGCTTCACGTCAGTTAAAAAAAATTGAAGAGAAAATAGATTTCCTTAAAAAGCTTGAAAACATAGAAAGAAAAATAAAAGAAGCTGAAATGATATTAGCTGAAGCAACTGACGATGAACTTTTATCTCTCGCCGAAGAAGAAATAAAAAAGAATCAAGAGCTAAAAGACAATCTTTTAGCTAAATCAGATACGGAAAAGCTTGATAGCGACAATGTAGATAAAATTGAAAGCATTATAATCGAAATTAGGGCTGGTACTGGAGGCAGAGAAGCTGCTTTATTTGCCCAAGACTTATTCAGAATGTATAATCGCTATGCTGATAATAAAGGGTGGCCAATTAAAATCATCCATATGAATAAAACCCCGTTAGATGGTGTAAAAGAAGGGGTAATGGAAATAAACAGTAAAGAAGCTTTTGAAAATTTAAAATATGAAGCTGGTGTACATCGAGTCCAAAGAATACCTCTTACTGAAAAATCAGGACGTATTCATACTTCTACAGCAACAGTAGCTATTCTTCCACAAATAAAAAATATACAAATAGAAATCAAGCCAGAAGACATAGAAGAAAGCTTTTTTCGTTCTTCAGGACCAGGAGGACAAAATGTTCAAAAAGTGGAATCAGCAGTACGACTTGTTCATAAACCTTCTGGCCTAACAGTTGTATGCCAAAGTGGAAGAAAACAAAAAGAAAACAGGGAAAAAGCTTTAGAACTTCTAAAAAATAAAATTCTTATTCAGAAACAAGAAGAAGCCATTGGAAAAGAAAAAAAAGAAAGACGTGATCAAATAGGCCGCGCCAAAAGATCAGAAAAAATTCGCACATATAACTTTCCACAGGATCGTATTACTGACCATCGTATTAAAAAATCTTTTCACAATATAGAACAAATCCTTAATGGAAATTTAGATGAAATAATTGAAAATCTTAAAAAGGAATATCGTCAGGAGTAACATCACCTGATTCTTCTTCTAAAACAGGAAGGTCTTCTGTGCTTGATTCAGTCTCTTCTGGCGGCACTTTTAATTTTTCTTCTTGTTGTTGAATACCTCGAGGTCCAAAACTAATATTTTCAGCAATAATTTCAGTGCTTGTCCTTTTTTGTTCATTTGCATCAACCCAACTTCTTGTCCTAATCCTCCCTTCCACAAAAACCAAACGCCCTTTAGCGAGATACTGGTTACAGAGTTCTGCCATTTTCCCCCAAACTACTACGTTATGAAATTCAACTTCTTGCTGTTTTTCTTTATTTGCATTTACCCATACTCTATTAGTAGCTACTCCAAAATTAGCTACTGATTTACCAGAAGGTGTATTACGAAGCACAACATCTCTAGTAAGATTTCCTATAATGAATACTTTATTTAGATTCATAATTTTATTATAGTTAAAGTTTATTTCCGCCGTTTTTCCCCACACATTTATTCTTTCTCAAGGATTTCATCAAGTTTTTTGTCTAATTCCTCAAGGCTAATAATTTTTTCTTTTTGAGGCTCTTTTTTTGATTTTTCTTGTATTTTACCTTTCTGTTCTTTGTAAGTAGATTTTCTAAAAGTAATCGAGGGAGTTTTTTGCTTTTCTTTTGGTTTTACATTCAATATTATAAAACGAATAATATCATCATTTAATCTAAGGTTTTCTTCCAAATGGATAAGATTATCTTTAGAAAGTTCAAATTGAATATAGCCAAAATACGCATTTCTTTCTTTCTTTATAGAATAGGCTAGTTGCTTTAATTGAGGTGATTGGCTAAAAATTATTAAAGCTCCAAACTTTTCTAATTGTTTTAATAAATTATCAAATTTTTTTTCTATTTCTTCCTCGCCTAATCGAGATGAAAACCAAAAAGATAATTCATAATTGTTGTTTTTTTGTTCCATAGATTTAGTCTTTTATAATTTGTTTCAAAATTTCTTTTCCAATTTTAGGATTTTGCTTTAAAAACCCTCTTGCATCTTCAAATCCTACCCCCAATTTTGTATCCCCAAAAGTATAAGTCATTCCTTTTTTTGTAATAAGATTATTCTTGATTCCCATATTCAATAAATCACCGTAATAAGAAATACCTTGATCATAAAGAATATCAAATTCTGTTTCTCTGAACGGTGGAGCAACTTTATTTTTCACTACTTTTGCTTTTATGCGCGAACCTATTATCTCATCTCCTTTTTTAATTTGAGCTCTCCTTTTCAATTCAATCCTCACTGAAGAATAAAATTTTAAAGCTTTTCCGCCTGGAGTAGTAACAGGATTACCAAACATCATCATTCCTATCTGCATTCTCGTTTGATTAGTAAAAATAATTGCTGTATTGGTTTTATGCGCAATTGCAGCTAATTTTCTTAAGGCCCTGCTCATTAATCTAGCCTGTAATCCAATCTGCTGATCCCCCATCTCTCCTTCTATTTCAGCTTTAGGAGTTAATGCTGCTACTGAATCAACAACTATCAAGTCTACTACGCCAGAACGGACCAAAGCCTCTACAATATCTAATGCCTGTTCCCCATTGTCAGGCTGAGATATTAACAACTCTTTAGTTTTTACTCCAATTTTACGAGCATATTCTGGATCAAGAGCATGTTCTGAATCAACAAAGGCTGTCTTTCCTCCTTTTTTTTGAATTTCAGCAACAATATGGAGAGTTAAAGTTGTTTTTCCAGAAGATTCAGCTCCATAGATTTCAATAATTCTTCCTCGCGGAATACCACCTACACCTAGAGCTAAATCCAGGGAAGGCGAACCAGTAGGAATAACATCAACATCAGTTTTCTTCACTCCACCTAATCTCATTATTGCGCCCTCGCCAAACCGATCTTGGATATCTGTCATTGTTTTTTCTAAAGCATCCTCCTTTTTTTTAGGAAGTTCTGTCTTGTTTTTTTTCTCTTTGTTTGAATGTTTAGGCATATATAAATACTTATTCAGATAGAATTAAAGTCTGTATTCTAAGGCATATTAACAGTTTTAGAAAAATATCGCAACCTAAAATTAATTTAAATTTGATTCTTCAGTAGTTGTATAAATAATTTGCCGAATTAGAGATGTCGAATAACCTAAAATATTTACTGCTTCAAATTGAATATTATTAAGCCCTGGGGCCAGAATAATCTTTTCATTAAAAGTGCCGTCTTCTTTAAAAGAAATTTCTTGGTCTTTGATAAAAAATCTTTTTGCCCTGATTACCTTACCTGAAATTATAAGCTCTTGTTCGTGCGTGGTAAAATCACTATTTGGCGAATAAAGAATAATTTTTGCAGGAAGAATAAAAAAACTAGCTTCATAAATAAAATAAAACAAAACAAATCCCCAAAAAAGATATCTTAGTATCTTGGGGCAAACATTTTTAAAAAAAGAAGCAATTCTTGATTGATAAATTGAGAATCTGTTTTTGGGAAACAGATCATACTTACCAGAAGATAAATTTCTTCCATTGCTTTTTTGATAAATTTCTAAAACTTTCTCATTGTCTAATTTCAAAAAATCAGCATATTTTTTTATCATACCTTTCAGATAAACAGGTGGCGGCAAATTTTTATATTCATCATTTTCTAAATCCTTTAGCGCAGATAACAAAATTTTTGTCTCTTCAGAAACTTTTTCCAAAGTCCATCCTTTCTCTTGGCGTGTTTTTTTAAAAAGAGCGCCACACGACAAATTTTCTTTATTATTCATAATTTTCTTCATTTTCTTTTATGAAAACCTCTCTTGGTTTAGCACCATTTACCGGACCAACTACTCCTTTTTCTTCCAAAATATCTAAAAGCCTAGCAGCTCTTGCATAACCAATCCGTAATCTTCTTTGCAATAATGAAGCTGATGCCTTTTTAGCTTTTACAACTACATCATAAGCATCTTGATACAATTCATCTTCTTCTTCGCTTACTCCTTCAAAATCAAAATCACTGGGAGTAGGAGTTTGTTCTATAAATTCCTGTAAATCTTCAGACAAACCATTCTCTTCTATTTCAGTTCCAGATTGGTCAATAATAAATTTCACTAGCTTATTGACTTCTTCTTCTGAAACATAAGCGCTTTGAATCCTTCGCGGCTTAGAAGAGTCAGGAGCAAGATAAAGCATATCTCCGCTACCCAAAAGTTTTTCTGCTCCGCCCATATCTAAAATAGTTCGTGAATCTACTTGTGAAGCTACTTGAAAAGCAATCCGTGCTGTAATATTCGCCTTGATTAAACCAGTAATTACTTCAACTGACGGCCTTTGCGTAGAAACAATAAGATGAATCCCTGTTGCCCTAGCCATTTGAGCTATCCTTATTACCAAACTTTCCAAATCACGCCCATAACGTGCCATTAAATCAGCTAACTCATCAATAATTATTACTACATATGGCAGCATCATTTCTTTTTTTGCAAGAGCTTTTAAATTGTAGCCTTCAATATCACGACTTTTATATTCAGAAAGCAAATTATATCTTCTCTCCATTTCGTTTGTTGCCCAACGAAGTGCTGGAAGTACTTTCTTGTAATCAGTAATAACTGGCGTTAAAAGATGCGGTATTCCATTGTAATGAGAAAGCTCAACCCTCTTAGGGTCTACTAATATTAACCTTAACGTTTCTGGAGAATTTTTAAAAAGAAAAGATGAAAGAATGCTGTGAATGCACACAGATTTTCCAGAACCTGTAGATCCAGCTATTAAAAGATGCGGCATTTTGCTTAAATCTGCCAATAATGCTTCGCCTTTTACATTTCTCCCTAATGCAAAAGATAAAGACGAAGCAGTTTTTTGAAGATCGCATTCTTTTAATAAACTTCCCAGGCGCACTAATGAAATAGATTTATTGGGAACTTCAATGCCAACTAACGACCTTCCGGGAATAGGAGCTTCCATTCGCAATGGATGAGCTGCTAATGCTAAAGCCAAATCATTCTGAAGCGCAGTAAGGCTAGAAAGTTTTACGCCCTCAGCTGGCTTAAGAGTATATTGAGTAACTGTTGGGCCTACATTTACTTCCCCCATTTCCACATCAATTCCAAAATTCTCAAGAGTTCTTTTGATAATATTAGCATTAGCCCTGATGTCACCAACGCGAGGACGAACACTTTCAGTTTCTAGCAAATCTAATGCTGGAAACTTATAATTACTTTTTGATGTTATAAAAGCACGTATTTTCTTTTCTTCCTTAAGCTTTTTGTCTCTTTGTTTTTCACCACTAACTTCTTCAATTATTTGCTCTGATTCAGGAGTTACTTCTTTTTCCACTGATTCTGGAAAAGGAGAAATTTCTTCCTCTTCATCTTCTTCTTTTCTCGAAAATCTAAGCGGAACATTCAAAACTAATAAAAATCCTGAAATTAAAATAGCTATATATATAATCAAAGTAGCCCAAAAACCCAGATAACCTTTCAACAAAGCGCCTACATGACCAATAACACCACCTCTGCCATTAGCAAAAATTTCAAGGAGAGAAAGAATTGAAAATAAAATAAAAACACAACCTTGAAATGTAAAAGCTGTAAGATTAATCTTTTCAGTCAATGAACGAAAAAAATTAAAAGATATTAATAAAAAAAGAATAGGTAAAATAAAATATCCCCAGCCTAAAAGATAATCAAAAACCTTGAATACTAATCTTCCTATAGGCCCAGCAAGATTAAAAGAACTTAATATTAAAATTAAGGCTAAACACAAAAAGAGAATCGCATAAATACTATTCTTTATTTCTGTATTTAAAGGAGTTTTGGGGATTATCTTTCTAAAAATCCCTTTTCCATTTTCCAAAAAATTAATTTTCAGTCCTTTCTTTTTCTTTTTACTCATTGTCTATATTTTAACATAAAAAGGGACTGTTAATAAAGCCCCAGATTTTAATAATTCATCTGATTTTTTGCTTTCTATGTATACCTATCTGCTACCTTAGAAGCCCCATAAGATTCAGGTTTGGTTTTAATATCAAACCCAGAGCCTCTAACCATACCGATTATTTCCTGAAGCATTTCCTTAGTCTTGCCTTTTGAACCAATATCTACATGAACTTCAAAATCAAAATCAATATTTTTATCTTGAGATAAATTAAATAAAACTTCTTCAGCTAATTTCAGAGATATCATAACTTCCTGATAGATTCTCTGCCTTAAGCTACTTATTTTTTTTTGATTAAGTCTTCTCCAAAAAAATCTTCCTCCGTGCCCAAGACGATAAACAACAATGGCGCTAACAAAATCTGTTGTCCCGTGATTCGCAGAATCTGTTCCAATAATGACTTTGTATTTTTCCTTTGTATCAGATTTGATATAAAACAGAACTTCTTTCAAAAGTTCTTCGTAGCTAAAAGTTTTTCCACTCGGTGAATAAAATTTGTTTTTATTATCCATTATAAGATTTAATAGTTGAGAAACGGTAAAAGACCCATTACTCTAGCTCTTTTGACAGCTTTTTTCAATAAACGCTGATGCTTAGAACATAAGCCAGTTTTTCTTTGAGGATAAATTTTCATTTGACTGGAAATAAAACGCTTCAAAGTTTCTACATCTTTGAAATCTATTTCCTTTTTATTCTGAAGACAAAAATAACATTGAGACATTGGAATAATTTTGATTAATTTTAAGAATTTTAACGACTAGCCAGCTCTTTAAGATAAGAAATATCTCTTTCATACCTGTCAGCTATTGCTAATACACTATCCCCATAAAAACGATAACGTGTATTAGTGGAACCAGAGAAATAAATCATTGCTGCTCGCCATTCTGCATCTCTAGTCTGCTTAGTTGCCCCCCATCTTGACAAATATAAAGCAGCAGCAACAAAAGCATCCCTGATATCCCAAGGATTAGCAGGATTATTTCCTGTAATCTTAGATACTTGATCTTTATAAATCATCCACGTTGACGGAATAAATTGAGCTGGTCCCATTGCTCCGCCCCAGCCAATTTGTTTTCCATTTCTAAACATTGGACAAGAAACAGGTGTTGTATTAGGATCTAACCCTAACTCTCTGCAAATTTTCAAAAATGGCTCCTGGTCCCTAGTTGGTTTCATAATCTCTCTCCAGCTTTTGCTATATGAATCACCTGGCCGATTACAAGTTCCAACATTCTTTCCTAAATTAGATTCTTGTGTCAAAACTGCTAAAAGAAATGCTGGCCTTACTCCTGTGCGACTACTTACCCAGTTAGCTATTTCTAATGCTTCCCCAAAAGTAACCTGCGTTTTGACTCCAATTAACTGATAAATACGCGCTCTAATCTCATTTGCTCTTTGCCTTGATTGAGCCAACATTTGTTGGTATTTTTCTTCATTTCCGTCAGTAATATGCCAAAGATAAACTTTCTCACTTTCTGTTTTTTCTAAATCATTCTTCTGCAATAATTGCATTGCTAATAAGTTTTGAGTTTCCTCTTTGTCGCTACTTAATTTTTGGCTTTGTTTACTTAAAGTTGCTTTTAATCCTTCTAACTCTTCAATACTTTCTTGAATTCTTTCCTGAATATTATTAAGAGCATTAGAATAATCAAAAAACTCACTTATTGTTCCCGACCCTAATAATATCTCTAAAAGCGATACTTGTTGCAGCTCATAGAAAGATTGTAAAGAATTTGCTAAATTTTCTTTAGTTGCATCTACTTTGTCGCTAGTTTTAATGATAGAACTTGTGGTTTCATCAATTCTCACATTAAGATATTCTAGATTCAGATTAGTTGATTTAATCTGAAGACTTAATTTTGACGCTTGGCTTCTCAACTGATTAATCTTATTTTGAAGAGTTTGTTTTTGTTGTTTTGTCGTAACTATCAATTTTTCATACTCTGCTATTTCCTTCTCAACTGCTTCTAATTCTTTTTCTAACTTAGCTCGTTCTTCATCATACAAGGCTTCTGCTTCTTTTGATTGAAAAAAGATTGGCGCTGTTACACTAGACTGAATAACAGAAAAAAGGAAAAAACAGAAAATTAACAAAGAAGCAAACCTTTTACTAGCTATCTTCTTCTTGTAATTGTGAAGAAAAGATAAAAAGATAAATATTTTATGCCTTTTTCTAGTAATTTTCCCTTCAGAAGAAAAAGTAATATCTTTTACCTTCTTTCTAGAAATCGATTTAATAATCATTCTAAAAACTGTTTTTATTACTGTTTTTTAGAATTATCTTCTTCTGAAACCTGCTCTTTTTTCTCTTTTGACTCACTTTCTTCTGTGCTTTCTTCTTCTCCTTCTTCTTTCTTCTCGCCTTCTACCTCTACCTCTTCCACAGTTTTAGCTTCACCAAGCTCTTTCTCAAGCTCTTCTTCTGTAATAGGAGCATTTACAGTTGCTACTGGCGTATTCTCATCAATTAAAACCTTAACTTTCGGAGAAAAATTAATATCTTTTACACAAAGCGTCTGATCAAAATCTGTCAGCGTTGAAATATCAACAACGATTTCATGAGGAAGATCCATTGGCAATGCTTCAACTTCGATTTCTTGAGTTGGTTTTACTAAAACCCCGCCAAGTTTTACTGCTGGAGATTCTCCGACAAAAACTACAGGAACATGGGCTGTAATTAATTTATCCATTTCTACCTCATAAAAATCTATATGAATAGGCAGCCCATCTAAAAAATGATTGCTGACATTATAAATTAAAACACTCTTTTTTTGTTCTTTCTTTCCGTCTTCTATTATTAAATCAATAATATCAGTATCTCCAGCTTTTTTATAAACATCTTTAAAATCCTGAAAACCCACTTGCAAAGAACAAGCTGGAGTTTTCTTCCCATAAACAACAGCAGGAATAAAGCCTTTTTTTCTAAGGGCCTTGTTTTGTTTGCCAAAAACGAGCCTTTTTTTCACTCTTAAGGTTAAATTTGTCATATTGTTTATTTATTCTAACGAAAAATCTCTAAAAAAGCAAGAAAACACTTTAACTATCCAATTTCTTTTGGAAATATAAAATTTTTTGCAGTGGATTTTCTGCCTCAAAAATAGCTGAACCAATAGCTATAAAATTTGCCCCTGATTTTTTTATTTCATCTAAATTATCTTCGTTTATCCCACCGTCTATCTCACATTTAATTTTAGGATATTTTGTTTTAAATTCCTGAATTCTATCCAGCACATACCATTCAAATTTCTGACCAGAAGGACCTGGATTTACTCCTAAAACAACAATAAATTTTACTTTATCTAAATATTGATCAAGAACTGAAAACGGTGAATCAGGATTAATGGCTATACCAAGTTCCACTCCGTTTTTATCACAAAGTTCATAAATATGATCAAAATCCTTTATTGCTTCGTGATGAATAATAACTCTCTTAGGAGAAGTTTCCAGCCAAGAAGGTAAGACCTGTTCGGGATTAAAAACCATTAAGTGTAACTCAAATTTTCCTTTTATTTTTTTAATTTTTTTTAAAACCTCAGGGCTATTCCATGTTTTCCAAGAAGTAAATTTACCATCAGCTATATCAATCTGAAAAATCCCATCAAAATCTTTTAATAACTTGATTCTTTCTTTAAGTTTTTGTGTTGTTTTGGTATTAATAACTGGAATAAGTTTAGACATAAATTTTTTTTATTCTTCTTTTGTAACGTTCCTCATTTTTAAATTTTGCTTTTAGCCATTCTTTAATAATCTTTTTACTGGTTCCGCTATCAGTAATATCAGCTGCCAAGCATAAAATATTAATATCATCTTCCTCTACGGCCCTCCTTGCCATATATCCAGAAAGACAAAGGCCTGCCCTTATTCCTTTAAATTTATTAGCTACAATACTCATTCCAATACCTGTTCCGCAAACAAGAATGCCCTTATCTTTTTTTAAATTAGATGATACTTTCTCTGCAACTTTTTTGGCAAAATCAGGGTAATCATCTTTTTTATCATATTCTAAATTACCTAAATCCTGAAATTTAATTTTTTCTTGTTCTAAAATTTTTTTAATTTCTTCTTTTAAACTATATCCTCGGTGATCAGCCCCCAAATAAATCATTTTAAATTAATGATAATTTTTTAATCTGCTGAAGTAATGTCCATGAGTAAGCCCATTCATTATCATACCAAATTAAAATTTTTACTAAATCTCCGTCAATTACCTTAGTAAAACTTAAATCAACTATTGCTGGAGCAATGGTTTTAATAACATCAGAGGAAACTAATTGCTCATTTGTTGCCTCCATAATACCTTTCCAACTTTTTGTTTCTGACGCTGCCTTCAAAATTTTATTAATTTCTTCTACAGAAGTATCTTTCTCAGAAATAAAAGTAATGTCAGCAATAGAACCACAGATAACTGGCACCCTCAAAGCTATACCGTCAAATTTCCCGTCTAAATCTTTTATAACCTTACCAATACATTTAGCCGCCCCAGTGCTAGAAGGAACAATATTTTGGCTAGCTGCCCTTCCTCTCCTCCAATCTTTTAAATTAGGTCCGTCTACTAATCCTTGAGTAGAAGTATAAGCGTGAATTGTGTTAAGAACCGCTTTTTTAATTCCAATCTCTTCTTGCAAAATTTTCATAACTGGCGCCACAGCATTAGTTGTACAAGAACCATTAGAAACAATATTAAACTTTGCCAAATCTCCATCATTTATTCCCAATAAAACAGTTTTTCCTTGTTTATCTTCTTCTCCTTTTGCAGGAGCAGTAATAATAACTTTTTTTGCCCCAGCTTCTATATGCGCTCTGGCTTTGATGTAATCACTAAATACCCCGGTAGCTTCTACAACAATATCAACCTCTAAATCTTTCCAGGGAAGATCTTTTGGGTCTTTTTTCTGATAAAATGGAATTTCTTTATCATTAATCACAAGTAAATTTCCTCGCGTTTCAATTTTCTTATCAAACTTTCCGTAAACAGTATCGTTTTTTAAAAGATAAGCTAAATTCTCTAAATCAGCTAAATCATTAATCGCAACAATTTGGATATTAGATTCTTCAAAAGCTAATCGAAAAAATGCCCTCCCTATCCTTCCAAAACCATTTATACTAATACGCATATTATTAAAACAATTTTAAATTTTTAATTACTTAATAATTCCTTAATCGCTTTTCCAAATTCCTCGGCTGCGTCCGGACCATTTGCAGTAACAATCTTATCATCAATTACAACTGGATTGTCTTTATATATTGCCCCGTTTTCTTCTAAAATTTTTATAAAACTTTTATCTAATGCGGACGACCAAACAGTCGCTTTTTTATCCTCCAAAATTCCAGCTTTAGCTAAAAGAGCAGGGGAAATACAAATTGCAGCTACCACTTTATTGTTTTGATAAAAGTCTTTGATTAATTTATAAAAGTCTTGATTTTCTAATTCATTTACCATACCAGGCCCTCCACAAAAAATAATTGCTTTGTAATTCTCTGAGTTAATTTCATCTATTCCGATATGAATAACTGCTTCGCCTCCTTGAGACCCTACAGCTATTCCTTTTTGAGTACTGGTTGTATCAATAAAAAAACCATCTTTTTCTAAAACTTCCTTTGGAATAAAGTATTCCTCATCACGAAAATCTTTAAAAGCTACCACCATTAAAATCTTTTTTTCCATATTAATATTAGTTAAGTTATTATTAACAATATGCTGAGTTGTTGGAGGCGTAGATGGAGCTTTCTGAGGAGCAAAAAGCGCTAAAGGCACGCCCCAAAGAACCAGCCCAAGACCAACTATAATTAAAACTGCTGAGTAGATAAATCTCTTTTTCATTAATTTAATTATACCATAATTAATCTCAGTCATTCAAAGAAATACAAATCTGATAAATAGCAATGCCAAACGCTACAGCAACATTCAAAGATTCTTTCTTGCCAAACATTGGAATCTCCAATAACTTATCTGTTCTTTTAAGAATTTTACTGGAAAGACCTTTAACTTCTGGCCCAAGTAACAGAACAATCTTGTCCTGTTTTTTATTAAACTTGTTTTTAAAAATATTTTTTGCTCTTTTCCCTTGTTCCAAAGCAATAATAAAATAACCTTCTTTTTTAAGCTTTTCTAATAAACGCCATGTTGTTTTTGTTTTTTCCCAAACAATATAATCTTCTGCGCCTAACGCCACTTTGGATATCTTTGGATTAGGAGGAGCAGGAGTAATTCCACATAAATATACTTTATTTACTCCTGCTGCGTCGGCACTACGAAAAATAGCACCAACATTGTAGGTGCTTCTAATATTATCCAACACGACGATAATTTCTTTAGGGCTCTTTTTTTTCTTCATTAATGGTTTTATTAATGCCTAAAATTTCCTCTAAAACAGGCTTATTAAAACCAATAACTATTTTATCATCAATTTCTATAACTGGTACTCCCATTTGCCCGCTTTTCTTTATCATTTCTTGAGCAGCTTTTTCATTAATACTTACGTCAATATCTTCAAAATTCAAATTATGCGATTTAAAAAAATCTTTAGCAACATTACACCATGGACATCCAGGCGTAGAATAAACCTTTATATTCATAAATATCTACTGAAATTAATTGCAACTTGCATTACCGCCAGCATTGCTTTCTGTAGAGCTATAAGTAGGAGAAAAACTTGTGTTTGCCGATTCTGTGCTTAATGTTGTATCGCAAAAAGCTGGTTTATCCTGAAAAGCGCAGCAAACCACAGTTTTTACCGCTTCTGCTGTTCTTCCACCAAAATCAAATTCACTAATTTTTTCTCCATCCAAAATTAAAGTAGGGGAACCAGTAATTTGATATTTATCCTGATTAGCAAAATCTTTTTCTGCATAAGCTAATCCGCGGCTTCCATCTGTTAAACAACCAGTTAACTTATTAACATCAATTTGAGCTGTTTCTAAACAAGAATCAACATCTCCTTCTTTAATGTGGCAATCAATATACTGCCAAAAATTATTTGGTTGTTCTTCTCGTAAACAAATCTGTCGTAAATTTTCTTGTGCCTCTTCATCACCATGCATTGCAGTAATTTTATCTCCTTCAATTGCTCCCATATATTCTACCTTAATATATGAAGCTAATCGAGGTATATTTTTAATAATTTCATTTAAAATTCTTTGCATCTGCACGCCAAATGGACACTGGCTTACAACGAAAGCTTCTAAAACTGGTTTTTTTGTTTTACCAATGTCTTCACAAGTTTTTTTTACAGTTTCATCAGCTGTAATATCTTCTTCTGATTCTGCTAAACTAATTCCGCTGGGAAAAAGAATCTTTCCATCTTTGGTTATATATGAATCATATTCCTGGTCATCAATTTTCATTTTAAATGAATAAACTCCATTTTTTTCAGATACAGAAACTAAGACAGCCTCAGCACCATCCAACATATTCTCGCTGATAAAATCAATTGCTTTTTGAACAGTTTCTTCAGCTTTTTGACTACCGAAATTCAAAAACGATGAACTATCACTATTCATTTTGCCGTATCCAATTAAAAATGCGGCAATCATCAAAGTGATTAAAAGTAACGTTACATTTATTTTATTCATAATGATATTATATAATTTTTATTATTTTCAACTTTAAATTTACCTAAACAATAGGTTCTAAAATATTAGCAGAAAAAAGTTATTTCCACAAGGCAAAATAATAATTCTTTTTTCCTTTCTTTATAATCAGATATTTATTATAAAGACAATCGGATTTTTTAATTATCTGCTGAGCATCATCATAAAGCCTGCCATTAATAAATATAATTTTATTTTGAATATCCTCTCTTGCCTGTCTTTTAGACGAACAAACTTTCATATTTGTTAATAAATCGATCAAATTGATTTCTTTTATATTTTTAAAAGAAATTATTTCAATATTCTCAAAAATCATTTGCAATTCTTTCTCTGAAAAATCTTTAATATTATTATAAAATAATTTTTGTGATATTTTTTCAACAAATTGGGCTGTTTTTTCATCATGGACCAGAGAAGTGACTTTATTAGCTAAAATTTTTTGAGCTTCTCTTTTCTCTGGATTTTTTTTAACTTTTTTTTCTAAGCTTTCGATTTCTTGTTTAGATAAAAATGTAAAATATTTCAAATACTGAACTACATCCCTATCACCTGTATTTACCCAAAACTGATAAAATTGATATGGCGTAGTTTTTTTTGCATCCAGCCAAATTGTCCCGGTTTCAGTTTTGCCAAATTTTGTACCATCAGCTTTAGATGCTAAAGGAAGAGTCAAACCATAAACTTCTTTTTCTGTTTTTTTCTTTATTAGATCTATGCCAGCAGTAATATTTCCCCACTGATCGCTTCCCCCAATTTGCAATTTACAATCATATTTTTTAAACAAATTTAAAAAATCGTATGCCTGGAGCACCATATAATTAAATTCTGTAAAGGAAATCCCGCTTTCTAACCGCGCTTTTACTGATTCTTTGGCTAACATATAAGAAACGGTAAAATATTTACCAATATCCCTAAGAAAATCTATTGCTTTGATTTTACCAAGCCAATCATAATTATTTACTATTAAAGCAGGATTATCTTTTCTTTTAAAATCTAAAAATTGCGCTAATTGAGTTTTAAGTGCATTACTCCATTTTTCCACAACTTCGTCAGGATTAAGCGTTCTTTCCTCCTTCTTACCGCTTGGATCGCCAATTAAGCCTGTTCCGCCTCCTACCAAAGCAATTGGTTGATGCCCGGCACCTTGAAAGCGCTTAAGAGTTAATATGGGCAAAAGATGCCCAATATGTAAGCTGTCAGCAGTAGGATCAAAACCACAATAAAGAGATGTTCTCCCTTTATTCATTTCCTTTCTCAATCCTTCTAAATCGCTTGCTTGATTTATTAATCCTCTAAATTTTAAATCATCTAAAATATCCATAAAAAAAATTGGTATAGCTTAATAATACTATACCAAAATACAAAATTCAAATTAATTTATTTTCTAAGGGACATTTTTAATTTCCAATTAAAAATTGAGTGCCTGATACTTCGTTTAAAACATCAGTCCCATAACCATCATTTGCTAACACCATTGAATCTTCTGATATTTTAACCCAAGCATCACCTTTTTTTAGCGGCTGAAAAACTAAATTAACTATATTAGCTTTCCCTATTATACCTGGAAAAGGTTGTAAGCAAGTAATGATTGCCGTTCCATGTTTTTGATCAATTTCTTTTTCAAGAAAAATTGAGAAATCAGATTCAGTAGTGTCTATCGCTACAAGATTAAGAATATCTTTTGGATAAGAAATAATAACTGATGTGGCATTAATAAATCCTTTTTCTGAATCAAGGACAATATTTAATTTTACCTCTTTTTCAGTTAAAGAATATCTTTGATCGCTTTGGATAAATAAACTAACTGTTTTTTCTTCTGCTTTTGAAGCTATTCTTTCTTTAAATTCAGCCAGAGATGGCAGGTTTTCTTGTTTTATTTCTATTAAAGCAGCCAAAAGGGCGCTTTGAGCAAAAGTTGAACAAAAAATTGGATTTATACTAATAAGTATAATTGCAATTATATAAAACATTTTCTGTGTATAAAAAAAGGCCTTTTGTAAAGGTCTATGATTTATAAACACAACGTACAAACTGGTTTTGTGACCGGTTATACCATTGGCTCATTGCAATCTCAGGTATCCAATGATAGATTGCAAATCACAGCCTTCACTTTTACATCTTTATAATATCAAAACAAACTGAATTGTCAAGTTTGATTCAATATATTTCTTGTTAGTT
>CAZEMH010000010.1:0-20394 GCA_964513365.1 uncultured Candidatus Saccharibacteria bacterium | reverse complement strand
CTGGAGGTGGTGATACTGGAGGAGGACTGACTGGAGGTGGTGATACTGGAGGAGGACTCCAAGTACTAGGATTTACACAATTACTCTGACAAGTGCTTAAAGAAGAATATGCCCCATTAGAATCACTGGAACATGTCCATGTAGATGTATCACAAGAATATTTAGGTGAAGTTGGAGTAGTTGTTCCTCCATTACCACAATCAGCATCTACTTGGCATTGATCATCACCATCATTATAATGCGGCGCTCTAACACATCTCCATGTGTAATTCCAAGGCCACCCACTTCTATTGCAGGTATTATAATAATACTTTTTCTTTTCTTTTGTTGTCGCCGTAGTGCCACCGTTATAACAATAAGAAGGTAAAGGGTAATATTTTTTACAATAATACAGATCAAATGGACCATATCCATAATCTACTGTTTTATACGCCATCTCTTTACATACCTTTGTACAAGAACCCCCTCCTCCTCCTGAAATATTTTCATTCACGCTCCAAACTTTCACCGGAAGAAATAACAAGGAAATAAAACAAATTAAGGTAATGACTATGATAAATTTTGATTTTTGTTGCATATTAATATATTAAATATTGATTTATATTACTGGTTTTTCCACATCCCATAGAAGAGGATATGATTGTAATATTTCTTCTATGTTAGCAAGAGATTCTTGGGAAAAAATATCATTTACTGTCTCGTCTTCTAAAATAAGATATATTTGTGCTTGAAATAGGTCCGTTTTAGGAACAAACCCACTGATTAAAAGATTAATTGTTTCAGGGGGAGAACCAAAAAATTTACTACAAAGAACCTCTCCTTCTGAAAATACAATGTTGCGATTAATATTAATTTGGTCTTTGAGAAGTTGCTCTCTGAAAGGTTCCGTTAATGCAGGTTTGGTAATGGTGCATAGATTAAAAGTGCTTTCTGCAGAAGAAATAGGGAAATTATTCTTTTCCAGTAAATCACTATAATTGACTGCTATGCTAATATATTCATCCACAATTAAACTAGGCATTTTTCTTAAATCAACAAAAGCAGCAATGTATTTACTGACAGAATCAACGCTCTCCTCATCTTGCATAAGAACACAAAGAAGCTCTCTCATCTCTGGCTTTTCTGTTGAATCTTGGATGAGCGGGAGCCAAAATGTTACTGCATCAGCACAGGTTTTTTGTAATGCATTTATTTCCTTTAAAGAAACAGGATAATTTTTATTAAAAACAATTTCTACATAATTAGTACTTGCTTCTATCAATGTAGCCTCTTGATTTTCTTTCTCTTGATAATATGTTTTAATACCAAAAATAGTTACTATCAATAGTACAGAAACCCCAAAGATAATAATAAAATTTCTATTTATATTCATAAGTTTTATTAATTAACAAATATATTAATTTTATATATTAATCATACTTCGTCAATAAATATTGTCAAGTCAACCCTATAAATAAAAAGGACAGAGTTTATCTCTGCCCTTTTGTTTTTATGTGTTAATTCTAATTTTTATTCATTGCCACTCAATTTTTGACCATCTGTAATCATAAAAAACTTTTTTTTCCAGATAACCAATTCAGGCAACATCATCTCAACCATGTCCTCTGGAACTGTTTCTTCCGGAGAGATCTGTTTTGCAAGCCATTGTTTAAATACCTGTCTAAACTGCATATTTTTTGGAACTACAATTTCATGTTCTTTAAAGGTAATCTTCCATTCCTCAAAGAATTTAAAAACTTTATTCTTCTCCATTTTGTATGCCCTAACTACCATTTTCCCTTTTTTTGGAGGAAAAGCCACTAGCGCTAAACTAGCATTAGGAATGTCCCAATCTTTGAGAGCAATATTACCACCCTGAGAATAAAAGATCACTGAAGATCTTTTTTTACCCTTTTTATCTCCATAAAAATACAGATCGGAGAACAAAAGAATAACATCAGTCCCTTTATCTCCAAGACCTTCTAAATTCCATGTCCTTGACTCATTACAAGGCATTGCCCAATACCAAGATTGATTCTCTGCAGGTGGAAGTTCTTCATCCCATTTGTTCCAATTTCCAAACTTTACCTCTGCTAATGCGACAATACTAATACTGACAACAAAACATATAATCAAAACAATCAATATTAACTTTTTCATTCTAATTCACCCCTTTCTTTTAAATTTTTTTTATTTTTTAAGGTGCTACACTCAATTTTCTTCAAAACTACCCCAATTATATATCCTTCCCCTCGTTTTGTCAAGGATGAATTTTAATGTTTGAAAGTCCGGCTTCCAAACATTTATGACATCTGACCTCGTTAGAGATTTAGGTTAGTTTATCTATTTTTAATAACCATAGCCGAGAGGCGGCTTCGCCTTATGGTCTTCGTATTATTGATAAAAAAAATGCTGTCGCCATTTGATATCTAATAGCAAGCTATTAAATACCTCCAGACAACAGCATATTTATTATAGCAAAGGGAAATAAATTGTCAAGCCCAGCCAAGATTGATATTGATTTTTGGGGAAATAAGAGTTAAAATAAAAAGAGGTCTTTAAAGATCTCTTTTGTTTACTTGCGGGTATAGTATAGTGGTAGTATAGAATCCTTCCAAGATTCAGGCACGGGTTCGATCCCCGTTACCCGCTCACGCTCAAACCTATGGAGAAAAAAGAAAAAAAATCTAATTTAAAAACTCGAATTTTTTCCGGTACACGACCTACTGGTTTTCTTCATTTGGGCAATTATTTAGGTGGCTTAAAGGGCTATATTGAACTCCAAAATAAAAAAAATTATGATTGTATTTATGCTGTAGTTGATCTTCATGGAATTACTTCACCATATAATCCAAAAACTTATCAGGATAATGTTCGGGAAGTAGTTTTAGAATATTTAGCATGCGGTTTAGACCCTAAAAAATGCCATTTAATAATTCAATCTCAAATTCCAGAACATGTAGAATTAGCCTATTTGTTAGGAACGATTTATCCTGTATCTCGTTTAGAACAACTTCCTACTTACAAAGACAAAAAGAAAGAACAGCCTAAATATATTAATATTGGGCTTTTTTATTATCCAATTCTTATGGCAGCAGATATTCTTTTATATAAAGCTCAGTTTGTTCCAGTTGGCAAAGATCAATCTCCTCATTTAGAAGTAACGCGGGAAATTGCGCGAGCTTTTAATCGTCATTTTGGACAAACTTTCCCTGAACCTGAAACATATCTTATGCAATATTCCTACATTCCTTCTTTAACTGGTGAAGGAAAAATGTCAAAATCAAAACTAGGTAGTTATATTAATCTAATTGATAGTCTGCCTACAATTAGAAAAAAACTGGCAAAAGTCCCAACAGATTCAGGGAAAGGAAAAAAACTACCAGAAAAAGGTGGAGTAGTTGTTTTATTAATGTTGGTTGAATTATTTGAAGGCAAGAAAAAAAAGGAAGCTTATGAAAAACTTTATCTTAGCTCAGGAATTAAATATAAAGGGCTAAAAGACGAACTTGCTGAAGCAATATACAAAGAATTAAAACCAATTCAGAAAAAAAGAAAATATTATGAAGAACACCCAAAATTAGTAGATGAAATCTTAGAACAAGGAAGAAAATACGCTTCTGAAATTGCTAAACAAACTATCAAAGAAGTAAAGCAAAAAATGGGATTGATATAGAAATATCAAAAATATTTTTAATCGAATTTTATGAAAGATTTATCAGAAGAAGCCGAACAAATTGAAGAAAATCAAAACAATATCCTTGAGGTTATTCAAGTAAAAAATCTCAAAAAAAGATATGAACATATAACAGCCCTTGATGGAATTTCTTTTTCTGTAAAAAGGGGGGAAGTTTTTGGTTTCTTAGGGCCTAATGGAGCAGGAAAAACTACAACGATCAGTATTCTCTGCACACTTGCTCTCCCTACTTCTGGGATAGCTTATATAAATGGCTACCATATAATAAATCAACCTAATCTTGTAAGAGAATCCATTGGCCTAGTTTTTCAAGAAACAACTTTAGACAATCATTTAACTGCCGAGGAAAATCTTTATCTGCATGCGATGCTTTATGGTGTTTCACGAAAAGATTTTGCCAAAAGAAAAAGAGAAATTTTAAAACTTTGTGAACTTTGGGGAAGAAGAAAAATGAAAGTTGAATCATTTTCCGGGGGAATGAAAAGAAGATTAGAACTTGTTCGAGCATTAATTCATCAGCCACAAATCTTGTTTTTAGATGAACCAACTATTGGATTAGATCCACAAACACGAAAAAAAATCTGGGATTATATCTTTACTGTAAGAAAAAAAGAAAATACCACGATTTTTTTAACTACCCAATATTTAAATGAAGCGGAAAGTTGTGACAGAATTGCCATTATTGACCATGGAAAAATAGTAGCAATTGATACCCCAGAGAATCTAAAAAAGATGATTGGCGGTGATATTATCATTTTTAAAACTGAAAATAATAAACAAGCAAAGAAAGAATTTCTTAAAAAATTTCCACAATATTCAATTAAATGGATTGGTAAAGAATTAAAAGTTAAAATAGATAATGGTGATAAATTTTTACCAATATTAGTAAAAGCCATTACTCCACATATTACTTCAATACAATTACGACGACCTACTTTGGAGGACGTATTTTTGGAAATCACAGGAAGGAAAATAAGAGAAGAGAATAATGGAAAAATTGAAGAAGAAAATAAGGATTTTGACATAAGCTCATTATTTTCTCTTTTCAATTTTACAGAAACAGAAGAAAAAAATAATTTACTAACTGATAAACAGAAAAACGATGAATAAAAAATTACAAACACTTTATGTAATTTGGTATAGGGAAGTACTTATCTATCTACGCAACACCTTAAAATTCTTCACATCAATTTTTTTACCATTGCTAATTTTATTATTCTTTGGCACAGGATTAAAAACAATATTTCCTGTGTCTGCTTTGCATTATGATTTTTCACAATTCTTTTTTCCTGGAATATTATGTTTAAGTGTTAGCATTATGGCAATTTCGTCAACCATGTCTATAGTTTGGGATAGAGAATTTGGATTCTTAAAAGAAATCTTGGTTTCTCCTATTAGCAGATCATACATTGCTTTAGGAAAAATTTTAGGAGCAACAACTACGGCCCTCTTGCAAGGCACCCTTATTTTACTAACAATGCCCTATTTGGGCATTCATTTTAACATACCATCATTTATACAAATTATTCTTGTGATCTTTCTTATTGGTTATGGCATGTCTGCTCTAGGAATCTTTTTTGCTTCACGTTTAAAAAAAATGGAAAGTTTTTCAATTCTTTCACAAATTATTATCGCGCCAATGGCTTTTTTGTCTGGAGCCTTTTTTCCTCTCAAAAACGTTCCATCTTGGATGATAACAATAGCTCATTACAATCCTCTAGCCTATAGTGTAGACGCTTTACGTTGGGTTGTTCTTTCGAAGTCTCTAGATTATGAGGAAATTTTACTTATGACAACGCATTCTTTACCAGTGTGTCTTGCTTTCCTTCTTGCTTTTAATATTATTATAACATTCCTTAGTATTCGTGTATTTAAAAAATTAAAATAGGTATGAAAATAAAGTATATTTATGATAAAATAAAAATATTATGATTATTCAATGGTTTGGTTATTCTTATTTTCGAATTGATAGCAAAAATAAAATTATTGCTATTAATCCTTGTTTTAAATCATCCACAAAATCAAGAATTCCACGATTTAAATCTGATATTCTCCTTATTCCCAATAAGCAAGAGGACTATGATAATAAAAACATTGTCATGGGTAATCCTTTAATACTTGAAGGGGCTGGAGAGATAGAAACTGGAGGAGTTTTTATTGAAGGAATAGCGCAAAAATCCAACACAATTTATTTGATAAAATCAGAAAATATGGTTATTTGCCACTTGGGAAATCTAGAAAAAAAGAGTTTAAAAGAAGAAATATTAGAAAAAATTGCTAATGCTGATATACTTCTTGTGCCGATAAGCGAACATGGTACCATTAATTACGAGGAAGCAATTTCTTTAATCAATCAAATAGAACCTAAAATTATTGTCCCTATGGAATATGCTTTACCTGGCTCAAAAATCAAATCAGATCCGCTTGATAAATTTATCAAAGCCATAAGTAAAAAACCAGAAGTTTTAGATAAATTAGTTATTAGAAAAAATAATTTACCTACAGAAACAAAATTAATAATACTTAATAAACAATAATTAAGTAATCTATGAAAGAAAAGAAAGAAAAAAAAGAAAAAATTCAATCAGTTCAACAGAAAGACATAGCTGAAGAACTTAGGGAATCTTATTTGGATTATGCTATGTCCATTATTATTTCCCGAGCATTGCCTGATGTACGTGATGGACTTAAGCCGGTGCAAAGACGAATTCTTTTTGCTATGCATGAAATGGGATTAAATTCTACTTCAAAAACCAGAAAATCAGCAACAGTTGTCGGAGAAGTCCTTGGTAAATATCACCCTCACGGAGATCTTGCTGTTTATGATGCTTTAGTAAGAATGGCTCAAGATTTTTCACTGCGCTATCCTTTGGTTAAAGGTCAGGGAAATTTTGGATCAGTAGACGGAGATCCGCCAGCTGCCCAAAGGTATACTGAGGTAAAATTAACTCCTCTGGCTGAGGAAATTCTAGAGGACTTAGAAAAAGAAACAGTGGATTTCATGCCTAATTATGACGGAACAAGAACAGAACCTAAGTATTTACCTGCAAAATTACCACAGCTTATCTTAAATGGTACTATGGGTATTGCCGTAGGAATGGCAACAAATATCCTTCCTCATAATTTAAAAGAAGTAGCAGACGCCCTTATATATTTAATAGACCGTCCCCATGCTTCTGTTGAAGATCTAATGAATTTTATTAAAGGACCTGACTTTCCAACAGGTGGAATTATCTTTGGAAAACAAAATATTCTGGAAGCCTATGCCAATGGAAAAGGAAAAATAATTTGCAGAGCTAAAACGGAAATAACAGAAGATAAAGTAAAAAAAATAGTCATCAGAGAAATTCCATACCAGGTAAATAAAGCTGAACTAATAATGCATATTGCTCGTTTGGTAGAAGAAAAAAAGATCGATGGCATAAAAGATCTTAGAGATGAATCTGATAAAGAAGGAATGAGAATTGTTATTGAGTTAAAAAATAATATAATTCCAAGAAGAATTCTTAATCAGTTATTTAAATTTACTTCTTTAGAAAAGAACTTCCATTTGAATATGCTGTCTCTAATAGAAAACGGGTTGCAGCCTCAAGTGCTTTCTATAAAAGATATTTTAGAAGAACATCTTTCACATAGAAAAGATATTGTTAAACGCCGCACTGAATATTTACTGAAAAAGGCAAAGGAAAGAGCGCATATTTTAGAAGGGCTTGCAAAAGCATTAGATCATATTGACAATATTATTAAATTAATAAAATCCTCAGAAAATAAAGAAGACGCACAGAAAAAACTCATATCCAAATATGCTTTTAGTGAAATTCAGTCAAATGCTATTTTGGAAATGAAGCTTCAGAATTTGGCAAAGCTAGAAAGAAAAAGAATAGAAAAAGAATTAGCAGAAAAACAAAAATTAATAAAAGAATATTCATTAATTCTTAAAAACCCAAAACGAATTGCTGATATTATTAAACAAGAAATTAAAGACTTAAGAGATAAATATGGCGATGAACGACGCACAGAAACACGGGCATATTTACCTGAAGCTATCACTGAAGAACAACTAATTCCCTCTCAAGAAACACTAATTGCTCTTTCACAAGATGGCTACATAAAACGAATTAATCCCAATGTTCTAAAGGGACAAAAAAGAGGAGGAAAAGGGGTTATCGCTTATGACGCAAAAAACGAAGAAGACATTCTAATTCATCTTGTTTCTTGTAATACAAGGGACGAAATTTTGTTCTTTACTGACAGAGGACGTCTTTTTAAGCTGCGTGCTTTTGAAATTGCAGAAGCTTCACGTACATCACGTGGAAAAACTATCCAAAATTATCTAAATCTCAATTCTGAAGAAAAAATCATTGTTTTGTTAAATTGTCCTCCAGAGCAAACAAAAATTTCCTCTACCTATTTATTTATGGCCACAGAAAAAGGCATTATCAAAAAAAGTCTGCTAAAAGAATACTCGAATATTCGCAAAGGAGGAATTATAGCTTTAAAACTTATTAAAAACGACAAGCTTATTGGAGCTTCTTTGTGTAATAAAAATGATGAAATAATTTTAGTTACTAATAAAGGGCAGTCAATACGTTTTTCTGAAAAAGATACCCGAGCTATGGGTCGTTCAGCAAGCGGAGTTATAGGTATAAAACTCTCTAAAGACGACAACGTAGTTAGTTTAATTACTGTAAACACAAAAGAAGCAAAAACAAAAAAACAAATATTTGTAATTAGTGAAAATGGATTTGGCAAAAGAACGAATCTAAAAGAATATAGAAAGCAAAAAAGAGGAGGGCACGGAATAAAAACAATGAAAATAACAACAAAAACAGGAAACCTAATAAAATCCTGCTTAATAGAAGAACAAGAATCTTTAATTGCCATTTCTCAGAAAGGACAAATCCTAAAAGCTCCTTTGAAAGGTATTGCTCTTTTAAGGCGTTCTACACAAGGAGTAAGAATAATGAAATTAGATAAAGAAGATAAAATTGCTGGAATTACTCTATTATAAAAAATCTGATATAATATAAATATCATGAATTCTTTCCTTAACCCTGATGAAATAGTTAAAACTCTTCCATTAAAAGAAGGAATGACTGTTGCTGATTTTGGCAGTGGGGCAGGATATTTTAGCTTAGCAATGGCTAAATGCTTAAAACCTTCTGGAAGAGTGATTGCTTTGGATATTTGGAAACCATCATTAGAGGCTTTAGAATTTCGTTCTAAATTAGAGGGTCTTTTTAATATTATTGAACCTCGTTGGGCAAATTTAGAAGATGCACGGGGAAGCAACTTGCCTAATGATTCATGTGATTTAGTTCTAATTTCTAATATTCTTTTTGAGATAGAAAAAAAAGAAAATTTAATTGAAGAAGCAAAAAGGGTTTTAAAATCAGAAGGTTATTTAGTTCTTATTGAATGGCATCCTGACAAACTGCCATCACAAGCAAAACTTTATCCAATAAACAAAGATGAAAGCGCTGATCTATTGGAAAAATTTGGTTTCCGTATAGAAAGAGAATTATCTTTAGGTTTAACGCACTATGGATTCCTAACAAAACTAGTGGATAAATAAAATGACATTAACAACACATCAAAAAAAAATTCTTTTTATTGCGGTTTCAATTATTGCCTGTATTGTCTTTTTGGGAATGAGATTTCATAGAACAAGACCAATTCCAATCACATTGGAAGCTTGGGGAACATTGGATGAATCTAAAACATTTTTATCAATAATTGAAAATTACCAAAAAAAGCATCCGTACATCAAAATTAATTACACATTAAAAGATAAAACTACTTATCATAATGAAATCCTTAAAGCGTTTAGCGATAATCAAGCACCAGATATTTTTATAATCAATGGAAGTTATCTGCCATATTATGAAAATAAAATTTCTCCATTAAATCTAAAAAAAGACAAAGATTTAAACTTATTTAGTTTAAACCAAATTTATCCTAATATAGCAAAAAACACGCTAATAAAAGATGATTATTTGCTTGGTATTCCTTTATACATTGACACTTTAGCTCTTTATTACAACCAAGACATTTTTAATTATTACAATATTGCTCTTCCTCCTGCCTCTTGGGAAGAAATTCTTAACTTGATTTCTAGGCTGCGCCGAATTAATGCACAGGGCCAAATTACGCGAGCAGCAATTGCCTTGGGGTCCTCTTATAATATTCACTGGGATTCTGATATCATTTCAACCCTAATGATGCAATATGGCAGTAATATTGTTGATACTGATAAAAAACAAACAACTTTTAATTATGAAATAAAATATGCGAACCAAAGAATTCTGCCTGGTGAAGAAGCATTAAAATTTTATACTCAATTTACTGATCCACGTTCTCGCTATTATACTTGGAATAATAATTTTTCAGATTCAGTAATTGCTTTTAGTAAAGGAGAAAGTGTTATGATGATTGGGTATAGCCAAGCTAAAAAGATTATAGAAGAATATAATCCTAATCTTAATTATAATATTGCATCTTTGCCACAATTTACAAACAGTCCTTCTAAAATAAATTATGGGGATACAATAAATTTAGTAGTTTCTCAAGATTCAAAACATCCTGAAGAATGTTGGAAGTTTTTAAAATTTTTTGCAGAAAAAAATACAGCAGAATTTTATTACCTTCAAACAAAAAATCCTCCTGCTAGATTAGATTTAATCCAAAATCATCTTAATGACCCTGATAGTGGAATATTTATAAGACAAATCTTGTTAAGCCAAAATTGGCACCAGTACAATTTTCAAGAAATCAATCAAATATTTAAGGAGATGGTAGAAGATGTCACTCATAGAGGAAAATCTGCTAGTCAAGCAATAATTACTGCATCTGATAGAATTAATTTTTTCTGGAACAAAAAAGAATAAATATAAAGCGTAAATATGGAACGTAAAACTAAATTAATCATTTTTTCTCTTCTGTTTCTCTTGCTTCTTGCGCCTATTTTAACAAGCGCTGCTGGATTGGTTCCGTGTGGAGGTCCTAATGAGCCAGCTTGTACTGCCTGTCATTTATTGGTATTAGTACAAAATGTTTTAGATTTTGCCTTAAAGATGGCTTTTCTTGTTATTATTGGATTTATTGTTTATGGAGGATTTCGCTGGATTTTCTCACTCGGCAAAGAAGAAAACCTTAAAGCTGGACAGCAAATTATAACAAATGCTATTATAGGATTAATCATCATTTTAAGCGCGTGGATAATTGTCAACACTGTATTTTGGATCATTAAAGAAATGGGCGGCGATGATTATACAGGAACATGGTTTCATATAGAATGTCCTGAATCTGGCTCTGTATTTAATATACCTGAAGAATCAAGCACCCCAACAGATAATACAACTCCTGAGGATCAAAATGGTCAACAAGACACAGATGATGAAGAAGAATGGAAAGACGCTACACAATACATTATTAGTGATTCAAATCAAATGTGTTTACCTATAACAATCTCCCGCGAATGCGCAGATGGATTTAAGTTATATAGAAGTAAATGCAAGCCAGGAGAACATTCAATTACAACCGAAGATAAAATGATAAGCAATGGGAAAGGACAATATTGTAAATTTGTAGGAGATATTAACCCTGCTGGCTCAGAAATTAATCCTTGCTATCCTCCTAGTGGTACCTTATACATTGATTGTATTATTGATCCTGATTATGTTTCTACGGAAGACCAAATAGAACAAAAGAAAAAAGAGATTGAAGAAAAATATCCTGACTTAGTAGGAGAATGGAAAGAAATACCAATCATGTGTCCAGAATGGGATCAAAATTGTGATGAAGCTATTGGGGCAGCCGAATGTGGAGCACAAAAAGAAATAAAAGATGGCTTTTGCTTTGCTACGGAACCAACTAAATTACTTAATCCGCCAGGAGAAATCATGGGAAAAGGATGGCATTGTGATTTTGGAAAAATTGACACTAGTAGTCCAAGCCCAAGTGGTAAGTCTTTTGCTTATTGTGTCTCGGAAGACAATGTGACACCAGTAACCCCTGCAGAGCCAGAACTAGAATCTAAATGTGAAGACTGTGGAATAGGTTGGTCTAATATTTGCGACAAAACAGAATGCCTTTCTTTAGGAGATTGCAATTTTACAAATACTTTTGGACCAGGAGGAAAATGTGAATTTAATAATTAATAATTTAAATTATTAAACAAATGTTAAAAACTTATCTAAAATGAAAAAAACAATAATTATTTTATCCATTATTAGTATGGGCATATTAATGGTTGTGCCTGTCTTGGCATATGACTATGAAGACCCTAACCCTATTCCATCTGATTCTCAATCCACTGGTTTAAATATCTCAAATCCATTAGGGGAAACAAGCGACATCAGCACGTTAGCATCAAATATTGTTAATTTTCTAATTTGGTTAGCCATTCCCATAACTGCCATCCTTATTGTTTATGCAGGATTTCTTTATATCACTTCTGCTGGAAATGAAGAGAAAGTAAAAACCGCCCAGAAAGCCCTTATCTGGGCTATCGTTGGTTTTGCTGTTGTCTTGATAGCCAGTAGTGTGCCCGCTATTATTCAAGAATTTCTTTCTGGAGAATCTACTACTACGGCTCCTATCATTGATCAAGAACCAGAATCATCTCCTGGTCCAGGATTACCTTCTTCTCCATAATTGCCTCCTGCTCTTTTGCCTATGTCATAAATAGAAATTTCTTTCATATTGATAGTATAATTGTAATTTGATATAATTAGTATAATAATAAAGAATAAAGGTCGAATTTAATAAATAAATTTTAATTTAATAAAAAATGAAAAAAGCTATTTTACCTATTTTGACTATAACTATGTTAGCAGTTATACTAGGCCCTAATCCAGCAATGGCAGATCTTCCTGTTGGAGACATTCCATCTGGCCAAAATGTTGATATTTGGGAAGTGTTAATAAAAGCCTTAAATTGGTTTTTTAATGCTGCTATTATTGTAGCTGCTATTTTTCTAGTTTTTGCAGGGTGGCAATATGTTACTGCTGCTGGAGATGAAGAAAAAGCTAAAAAAGGATTGAATACTCTGATTTATGCTTTGATTGGCGTAGGTATAGCCTTATTAGCAAAAGGATTGATTTATATCGTAAGCACTTTTGTTATCGGACAAGGAGTTACTTTCTAAAAAGTTGTTTGAAAGTCTTTCTGCTATTATTTAAAAACCCCGTTTTAACGGGGTTTTTTATTTAATTAAATTTTTAGTGGACGCGAATGACTTATATTTAAGTGGGCGAGGTGGGATTCGAACCCACACGCCTTTCGGCATAAGGTCCTAAACCTTACGCGTCTACCAGTTCCGCCACACGCCCGAACTATTCCTCTTCTTCGATTTTTAAAGTTTTCCTTTTAGTTTTTACTAATTTAGGCAAATGAATAGTTAATAAACCATTCTTTATTGTTGCCTTTGCCTTATCGGCATTTATTTCCTGAGGAAGGATTAAAGAACGAGAAAATGGGCCCCAAAAACATTCATTATAATAAACTTTCTCTATTTTATCTTTATCTTCTTTGTTTCTTTCACCTCGGATAGTAATCATATCATTAGTAATGGAAATATCTAATTCGCTAATTTCTACTCCTCCTATCACTGCCTGGAGAATTAATTCATCTTTATTTTCAAAAAGATCAACTGCTAATTCCCCTTCTTCCTCTGATGAAGGCCATGGATTTGTACTTTTAACATTTTTTGAAGTTGTTTTTTCTGCCATTTTATTATTTATTATTGATTATTATCGGCTTTTTAATTTGTTTAAGAACATCAAATGCCCAAAGAATAACAATGCATACTAAAAATAAAATCAAGCTTATCAAGAATACTGCATTGCCGCCTAAATTTATAATAGCAATATTAAAGACCCAATGCAATAAAATTCCTAAAGTTAAGCCAATGCCTAAATATTTTTTCTTCCCAGTGACAAGCTTTAATGCCCAGAAAAAACCTATTAAACCAGAGCTTAAAGCATGAAGAAGATTAGCTCCAACAAAACGCAATGTTATTATCTGAAAAGTTGCTAGAAAATGTTCTCCTGAAGAAATTTCTTGGTAAAAGATTAAGATATTTTCTACAATTGCAAATCCTAATGCTATAACAATCAAGTAAATCATAGCGTCTATCGCTTCATCAAAATATTTATTTTTCTTTAAAAACAGAGTAGCACTAAAAAATTTAGCTAATTCTTCTATTCCAGCTACGCCCAAATAAATAAAAGCTGAAACAAGAAAAGGAAGAGCAGAATTAATATCAATCTGCAATAAACTGATAAAATAATTTTCCAAAAA
Source organism: uncultured Candidatus Saccharibacteria bacterium (assembly GCA_964513365.1). Taxonomy (GTDB): domain Bacteria; phylum Patescibacteriota; class Minisyncoccia; order UBA6257; family UBA6257; genus DAOVIY01. The sequence continues at coordinate 6,416 of CAZEMH010000010.1, read as the reverse complement.
CCAAACAAAAGGAGTAATAGCCATTCCTAATAAAAAAAGAATGCCTATCCATCGCAGAGGCTCTGGTTTTTTGATATCTTGCCATAAAAAAAAGATTAGCCATAAAGCTATTGGTAAAATACTACATAAACTAGCTATAATAAGTGTTAAAGCCATTTTTCTATTATTAGCAACTTAGCTCTTTTATTATTAAAATGAGGAATTTTCTGCCATATTTCTTCAGTTACAAATGGCATAAATGGATGAAGCATTTTTAAACAATCAATGAGAATTTTATAAAGCATATACTGTACCTGTTTTTTATTCTTATTGTCTTTAATTCTATTTTTCATTTCTTCAATTATTTTATCAGCAAAAGTATGCCAGAAATAATGATAAATTGATTCTCCTGCCAAAGAAAACTGAAAATTATCCAAATGATGAGTCATCTTTTTCTTTACCATCTCCAAATTCTTTAAAAGCTTTTTGTCTTGCGCAGATAAAGCAGGTTTCCTACCATCAAAATCTTCTAAATTCATTAAAACAAAACGAGAAGCATTCCAAATCTTGTTAGCAAAATTACGATATCCTCTTATTTTTTCCTCAGAAATAACAATATCGCTGCCAGCAGTATTCCCAATTATTAAAGCCATCCTTACAGCGTCTGTTCCGTAAATTTTAGCAATTGCTAAAGGATCAATTACGTTCCCTTTAGATTTCGACATTTTTTGGCGATCTTTATCTCTTACTAATCCATGCAAATATACTGTCCTGAAAGGAACCTTCCCTGTGTAATAAATTCCAAACATTATCATTCTTGCTACCCAAAAAAATAAAATATCCCAACCTGTTTCCATTACATCAGTTGGATAAAAATCTTTAAAATCGTTTTTATTTTTAGACGTCAAAAGAGTAGCAAACGGCCACTGTCCTGAAGAAAACCAAGTGTCTAATACATCTGAATCTTTTTTAATATTGTTACTTTTACAATAAATGCATTTAGACACTTTCCCTTTCGTCTGGATAAAAGATTTTCCACAATCATCACAATAATAAGCGGGGATTGAAATGCCCCAACGAATTTGACGCGAGATATTCCAATCTTTTATATTCTTCATCCAATGGAAAAAAACTTTTTCAAGATATTTTGGTATAATTTTTATTTTTTTATCTTTTACCGCATCAATAGCTAAATCACGTAAAGACTTCTTCGTCTTAGGTAATGGTTTTGTTACAGCTACAAACCATTGGTCCATTAGCATTGGCTCTATAACCGTTCCGCATTTATAGCAATGCCCCACTTCATGGACATAATCTTCTTCTTTAATTAACGCTTTATTTTCTTTTAAAATATCAATGGATTTTTCTCTTGCCTCCATAACATTTAACCCTGATAAAGGGCCGGCTAATTTATTGAAATAACCGTCAAAATCTAATGTTTCTTTTGTCTCTAAATTATGTCTTTGCCCTATTTCAAAATCCAAAGAATCATGAGCTGGTGTAATTTTTAATGCCCCTGTGCCAAAATCAATATCTACTGCTTCGTCACCAATAATAGGAATCTCATTCTTAGTTATCGGCTCAATCACAATTTCTCCAATCAAATCCTTGTACCTTTTGTCTTTAGGATTAACAGCAATTGCAACATCGCCAGGAATTGTTTCTGGCCTTGTAGTCGCAATTATAATTGATTCGTTTTTATCTCTACACTTATATTCTACAAAATATAAGCTTCCTTTTTTTTCTTTGTATTTAACCTCTAAATCAGAAAAAGCTGTCTTATGTTTAGAGCAATAATTAACTATTCTTTTGCCCCGATAAAGTAGTCCGTCTTTCCATAATTTTTCTAATGTTTTATAAACGATTTTTTGAATATCTTTATCAAGAGTAAATTTCTCACGAGACCAATCACACGAAGCGCCTAATTGTTCCAATTGTTTTCTAACAACTCTCCTGTTTTTTTGCGTATATTTCCAAACTTCTTTATAAAATTTATCACGGGACATATCTAAACCAGACCTTCCTTCTTTTTTTAATTCCTTTTCAAAAACAACCTGAGTTTCAAAGCCAGCATGATCTGTACCTGGCAACCATAATGTTTTTTTCCCTCTCATTCTTTGGTAACGAATCATTATATCTTGTAAAGTGACAAAAACTCCATGCCCAATATGTAACGGAGCGTTTGCATTAGGCGGAGGCATTATAATACAAAACGGCTTGCCTTTTTTATTCGGTAGTTTATTAGGATTAAAATAGCCCGACTTTTTCCAAAGTCGGTAGATTTTTTGTTCAATCTTTTGTGATTCGTAAATCTTATCCACTGTTTATATTATATTTACTGTAATTTTAAATTTGCATCTGCACTAACTTTTTTCCAATCAAAAGATTTTTTTCTAGATTTAATATATTGGAAAAATCCTGCAAGCGCTATCATTATAGCATTGTCAGTGGCATATTCCAATTCTGGAAACAATAATGCAATATTCAATTTTTCATTTGATAATCTTTGTTGAAATTTTTCTTTGAGTCGTTTATTAGCAGAAACACCGCCAGCTAAAATAATAGATTTTGTTTTAAATTCTTTAGCAGCTTTTATTGTTTTTTCAATTAAAACATCAACTATGGCTTCTTGAAATTCATAAGCAACCTCTGAGCGATATTTTTTTAATTTTTTTGATTCAAAATTCTGAACTGAATAAAGTAAGGCTGTTTTTAATCCAGAAAAAGAAAAATCATAATTTTTAGAATGAATCATAGGTCTTGGAAGTTGTATTTTGAATTGTGCATTGTCTAATCTATATTTCGCTGCTTCATTGGCAATAGCAGGCCCCCCTGGATAATTAAGGCCCAAGATTCTTGCCCCCTTGTCAAAACATTCTCCAGCTGCATCATCACGAGTTTCCCCAAGAACCTTATATTTTCCAATTCCTTTTACATAAATTAATTGTGTGTTTCCACCAGAAACTAATAAACAAATTGTCGGAAAGATTTTTTTACATTCTGAATTAGAAAAAAAATTCTTTTTGTTTTTTACAAAAGACGGCAAAAAGCTAAATAAATGTCCTTCTAAATGATTAACCCCAATAATTGGTTTATTCCACTTCCAAGCTAATGTTTTAGCAAAATTAACTCCTATTAAAAGAGATAAAATTAATCCAGGCCCTTTTGTAACAGCTATGAGATCTATTTTTGGAATACCTGAACCAAAAGCTTTTTTTAATGCTTTTTTTGTTACTATTGGAATATTCTTTGTATGCTCTCTGCTAGCTAGCATTGGCACTACTCCGCCATATTCCCTATGTGTCTTTATTTGACTAGCTATTATATTAGAAAGCGGGTGAATAAAAAAACCGGCCTTGGTTTTTTTTATTTCTAAAACACCAATAGCCGTTTCATCACAAGAAGTTTCTATTCCTAAAACAATCATGAATACTGAAAATACAAATTTCTTTTGTGGCGCTAATGGGATTTGAACCCATGTTTTGGGATTGAAGGCCCCACGTCCTAACCAAACTAGACGATAGCGCCAAAGCTTTTCCAGTATAGCAAAAAGAAAATTATCTTACAAGCACGGTTTTCACCGCTACCCTCTTAGAGGCAATGCCAACAGGCCAACAACTTTGCAAAATTAAAGTTACTTCATCACTTGGCGGGAAAATAGTCTCAGTGCTTTCTGTTCCCTTAGGCCAAGGCAAAAATATATTTTTTTCTTTTACCTCAAAGACTAAAGGTTTTTGATTCCAAAATACATAAATTTTATCACCTTGTTTTAATTGATTTAATAAAGAAAACACTGATTTATATCTACCTGAGCTCCAAGGATACTGAGAACTATGCCCTATAATAATAGAATAACCCTTACCAGGAATATCAGATCCTGGATATAATACAACACCTTGCTTTAACTTTTTATAAATTAACTTTGAATTTGTTGTTTCTACTTGTAAAATTGGGGTTTTGATACCAAACTGCGGCATTTCTAAAATATTAGAATTTTCTGCTTCAATGGGAACAGCTGGTAAATTAATTATATTTGAGTCTCCTGATATTATATTTGATATTGATGGCAATGTTTCTAATTTAGAAGGAATATCTACTAAAAAAGAAGGCTTACGAATTATTTCTTGTCTTATAGCTTTTGTTAATTTATTAATTTTATAACCCGCGAAATCAAAAAAAGCAGCTCCATTAAAAATAAAAAAAGAAATTATAAAAATTATAAAAAAAATCTGAAAAAAAAGTTTTATATCTTTCAACATTAATAAATAGATAGTTTATATAAGATTTAATAATTATATAATCATCAAGTGTCCTATCAAATTTTCCAAATGAAAAGCAGAAAATGATATTCCCAAAACAATGATTATTGTGCTTCTTAAAATAAGCTCAGAATAGCCAAAAGAAACTCTTCGTTGTTGCAAAATAATTCCAGCAGCAGTTAATGTTCCTAAAAGTATTATAAATCCAGCAATAATTTTATTTACTGTATCTACTTGATTTCTTGTATTATTACTAATTTTAGCTAATACGTTTTTTTGATCAAGAATCTGCTGATTTATTATATCCTGTGGTTGCTTTTCTGCGCCTCCAACAACTGTCTGAATTGTTGTTTCAGTTGTTTCAGATAAAACTAAAGTAGTAGTTGTTGTCGTTGTTGTTGTTTCTTGAATTTTTTCTTGAGTCGGTGGTTTATTTATAGGAGAAGATTGAGCCATAGCTACAGGAATTGATGGTTTGGCCTTAGAACCAAACATCTGCACTACCAAAATTCTGTTAATCCCTTCATTGTTAAAATCCCCTGAAACAACAGCAATTCCCATATCTTTATAGTCTTTGTTTAAAAGATTTTCCTTATGGGAAGGGGAATTAAGCCATCCTTTTATTACTTCCTCACTATCTAAAAAGTTCATTGCTAAATTCTCTCCAGCATAATAATAATTATAACCAGCCCTATCTATCCAATACCAAGGGGAAACATTAGTAGGGCTAAAATGCCCAAAATATTTATTTTTAAGCATATCCTGAGCTTTCTCTTCGGCAGCTTTGTCTAATAATGGATCTTCTTGCACAAGTGGCAAGCCATATTGCTGACGAACTTCATTAGTTAAAGTTATTATTCTCTGAGCGCTAATATCGGCAAAAAGAGAAGATTGCTTTACTAAAATTAAATTAAAACTAAAAATAACTTTTACTAATAAGAATAAAAGTATAAAAACAGAAATTGCCCTGTCGCTTAAAACGCTTGGCTGAAAATTATTTTCTTTAGTCGGTAAAAACCAATTTTTCACCTGCTTAAGTTTTGCTCTGCAAAATTTTGGCAGGTAAATTTTAAATAGTATTTTCATATTTAATCTATATTACAACAAATTTCTATTAATTTCTAATTATATTTGTATTATACCATATTTCTCTTGTCTTGACAAATAGCAATTATTTATGTTGGAATAAAAAAAAGAGCCCGTTCACTTTCTGAACGGGCTCACGCTCTGTTTTTAGTTCTTAACTCTCGTAATGACAATTACAATCATTTTTCGTTTTCCACGAAGGATTATAACCCTCGGTCCAATAGGTAAAATACAAATAATTTGTACCAGGGTTTATAAACACATATTCTGTATGGCTTTTGGCACCACACGAATCAATTATGTAAATTTTAACCCATGTGTTACAAGGAACACTTATTGTCACGGTTGGCTGCAATTGATAATGTATGTATTCACCTGTTGATTGATCATTTTCATAAATAGTTCCCCATGTCCAAGAATCAGCAGTAGCAACAATAATAAGGTTACACCTTGCTGACGGAGTAACATATCCTCCACAAAAGTTACAACAGCAACCACTTAACAAAACAAATCCTGTCAAAATTACCAAAATCAGTAATAACTTTTTCATTTCATTTTCCTCCTTTTTTTATTTCTTTCTTTATCTTTATCTTTATCTTTCTTATTTTTCTAAAGAAAATTCGTAAATTCTATATATTTTTTCGTGCTGCTTGTCGCAAAACCAAAGTCCAAATACTAATCCGAGCATAATGCTTAACACTACAATTCCTAAAATTAACAATCTTCTCGTTTTCATTTTCTTTTCCTCTTCTTTCTTTTTTATTTAAAATTTATTAAATTGTCAATGATGCTAAAATACTAAGATGTTATAATACTAATTAGATTATACTATATTTCTATAATTTGTCAAGTCGTACTAAATTCATTATTCTTGACAATTAATACTTTATGTGATAATATTATGAAAATCTTTAACATAGAAATAAAAAACAAAAATATGAAAAAGTTTTCTTATAAAACTCTTAGAAAATATGTAATTCCAAGCTTTGTTTTAGGGGCTGTTTTGCTATTTACATTAATAAGTCCATCTTTTGTAAATGCTTCTATAATTGTTACTGATACTTATACTGAAGATCCAAATGAAGGTTGGGG
>CAZEMH010000009.1:14097-23057 GCA_964513365.1 uncultured Candidatus Saccharibacteria bacterium | reverse complement strand
TTTCTCTTTCAAAGCATCTATCATTGCTTGTGCCTCATCAGATAAAGCATTAGTTTTTATTGGATAAATAACAAAAACTATAGAAAAACATAATAAAATGATTAATGTAATATAGTTTGTTTTATTCATGGATTTTAATAATATTAATTAATATATTAAAGATTAATAGGTTTTTCCATTTGCCAGATAATAGGGTAATCATTTAAAATACCCTTCATTTCAGAAAATGATTGTTTACTTAAAACTTTAGATACTGTCTGTTCATCAACGAGATATTGTTTAATATTCAAAGATTCTGCATCAGGAACAAAACCAAGAAAAATAATAGAAGGAGTTTCATCCATTTCAATTCCTGAACAAGAAATATCCCCTTCATCAAAAAACAAATCATACTTTGATTCTAATTGCGAAACAAGAGGGTTTATTAAAGAAGGCTCAGAAATCGTGCAAAAATACAATTTTTCTTCTTCCAAAAGGGCAGGATTATACTCTCTTACTATATCCTTGAGATCAATTGAGATACCAGTATATCTACCAGGCTTGAATGAAATAATAGAATCCAAAGGCGTAAAAATAGGTGTATAAGAATTGAACGGTGCATAAACATAGGGTGAATCCTCTCTTACCTTAACTAATGCACAAGCAACCTTTTTTATCTCCTCATTTTTTAATTCCTCTACATCTGAAAATGCTGCGTTTTTACAAAAACCAATAAAATCTGAGAGCTCAATATAATTAATGGGATAATTTTGGGAAAAAATGCTAATTTTTCGTTTTTCAAAATTCTGAAAAATACTCCCTTGTTCTTTCTTCTCATTGTAATAAGTAATTGCTCCGGTAATAATTACTAACAAAAGGATTAATGTTCCAAAAATGATAATATATTTTCTATTGATATTCATATATTTTAATAAATATTATATTTTTAATATTATATACTAATTTTAACTCTTATATAAACAATGTCAAGTAAAATAAAAGGGAACAGAGAAATCTTTGAAACATCCCTATTCCCTTATTTTTTTTATCTCCTAGCTAATCATCTGCTATATAGAACCCAATACTAGGAAAATTAGTTTCTGGTGGAAAATTAACAAAATCTGGTGGCGCGATAATAGTATGATATGTATAATTCTCATCTTCCACGCGTGGAGTTTCTTTATGCAAACCAGTAGGATGGTATACTCCATTGTCATCATAATGACCCATTTGTATTACTGGAATAACACCCAATCCAAACCAACCAAACCAATTAAAGCCTTCTACGCCCCAAATACCAATACCTTCAATCCAGCCAAAATTCAATTCTATGTCTTCTGGTATGATTTCAGTATCTGTATAAATATTGGAGTGTCCGCCTGGATTGTTCATTTCAAGACTAACTTGAGCCCGTTGCGACATAGTAAGAAAATCCATGTAGCTAATACTATTAGCAGATAAACACAAGAAAGTACTTAGAAAGAAAAAAACTACTAAAACTAGCATAATCTTTTTCATTTCAGCTCAACCTCCTCTTTTTTATGATTTATCAATCATTAAATACAAAGCACAATTTTGGTATATCGTATGGATAAAATTTTGAAGCAGACCCCCAAATTACTTTTGTATATCCTCTTGCGTTAAGTATTGTAATGTAGGTAAAATTATAAATCGCTTCAAATTTTCCCGTTTCGTCGTTATAAACTGCTTCTTGCGCTTCTTTTGTTTCTACACCATCATTTTTAGGCAAAACTACTATCCAAATAAAACCATGTTCTTTTTCCAGAATAATTTCTTTTACTCTATGCTTTTCTTTCAAATTTTCTAAGGCTTCGTTAGCTTCTGGAGAAAGAAAAGGGTAGTCTGCAAAACTAGATAGAGAACAGACCAAAAATAAAACAAAAAATACTACCAAGCTCAGTTCAAAAAGAATCCGACTTTTCATTTTCAATACCTCCTTTTTCTATATTTTAATTTTTAAAAATGTAAAAGTGCTATATTAAATTGTGTCCAAAACTACCCCAATTATATATTTTTTTCTTTATTTTGTCAACCCTTAATAAAAAGCGCCTCTGGTTGTTATTTTATTAAAATTTCAATTGCAACAAAAGCAATATAAAGTAGAAGTAAAACTATTGCCTCTTTCTTTGTAATCTTTCCATGTCTCCTTGTAAAGATATAAAAAGCTACTGCTGAAATTATTAAAAAGATTCTTGCAATAGCAAAAGGCGTAAAATTAGGGATTATAATTGGACAAATCAAAGCAACTATACCTAAAACCAAAGTAACAGGTATGATGACAGCGCCCATCAAATTTCCTAAAATCATTTCTGTTTTTCCTGCTTTAGCCGACGCAACAGCAAAACGAATTTCTGGCAAAGTATTTCCTAATCCCACAATCAAAATCCCAATAATAGGCAAAGAAATATTCAAAGCCACAGCAAAAAATTTAGCGCTTTGCACTATGCCCTCTGCTGCTAATAAGAGAAAAATTATAGATAAAACTATCAGCCCCAAATCTTTTATAAAAACTTTGAATTCTTTAAAAATGCTTGGTATTTGTTTTTCTCCATTTCCGGAAAATTCCCTAAATCTTTCTTTATTTAAAACAAGCCAAAAAATATAAAAAACAAAAACAAATAACAATATTAATCCGTCACCTCTCCCTAATACGCCATCCCATATTAAAAGCATGGGTAAAATAGCAACAAAGGTTGTAAAAAGAGCACTTCTTTCTAAAATTTTGCCTTTAGTAGGGATCGCACTTTTTCCAATTAAAACAGCTAGAGCTACTGCCAATGTTAAATCAATTAAATTACCTCCAACAATATCACCAAAAGAAAGTTGCGGAACTTTATGTAAAGCCGAACTAATCCCCACAAAAAGGTTTGGCAAAGAACTTGCAAAAGCCATGACAAAAAAGGCAATAATAAATTCTCGCCAACGCAAAAATCTACCGATTCTTTTTAGTCCGTCAATAAGCCAGTTGCCCGAAAAATAAAGTGTAATGCAAGAAATTATGAAAACTAAACTATATAATATAAACATGTCCAATATCTTAAGCTTTATTATATCTTAACAATTTTTAAAAAACAATTTTATAAGTTTTTTTAGATGGTTTACAAATATAAAAATCTCCTTTAAATGTTGCACCATTAAAATTATCCTTTGCTTCTAAAGCTTCTTCATAAGAATCAAAACCTGCAAATATTGTTGGACCAGTGCCTGACATAGCACACTCTTTTGAAATTGGGGAAAAGTAAGAATAAAGTTTCTTTATGCTTGGACAAATCTTTTGTACTAATTCATAAAAGCTTTTGCTGTTGTTGTATTGATCAAATAATGAATAGATTTCAGATGTACTAATTTTCTGATTTGGCTTTGCTAAGACATAAAAATTAGAGGGATTTCTGTTTGATTTTTCTATTTTTTCGCCTGTACCCTTCACCAAAGCTGTTCCTATGTTATATATAAAAAAAGGCACGTCACTCCCAACCTGCGCGCCTATTTTACTAAGTTGTCCAATATCTAAATTTAATTTAAAAAGATTATTTAATCCAATTAAAGCTGCTGCTGCATCACTGGAACCACCGCCTAATCCAGCACTTTCAGGAATATTTTTTAATAAATTGATTGTACATGATAAATCTTTCTTTACAAAATCACTCATTTCTTTCCACGCCTTTGTTATTAAATTTTCTTCATTAGAACAATCAACTTGGTTCTTTAAATAAAAACCATTTTCCGTTTTAGAAATTAAAAGCGTATCATAAAGATCAATCGCTTGAAATATTGAATTAATTTTATGATAACCATTAGGCAGCTTATCTAAAATATCTAAAGTAAGATTAATTTTTGCATAAGCTCTAATTTCTATTTTATCCATTTTATTAACTCCTTTACCTTTATTATATCTTATCAGTTTTCTAAAAAATAAAGAAGGCGCACTCGATTAATGAGATGCGCCTGTCTATTAATTTAAGAGCTTCTGCTTTTTTTGAATTATACTTTATTCAATTTTAATTAAATAATTTCCGCATTTCTAGATACCTCTTGGAGCCATTATGTCTCCTTTTTTATTCAAAACCTCCTAGGAAGGTTTTATAAAACCAGAAGCTCTTCTTATTTCTTAAATCTATAGTAGCAAACTTTTGAATCTTTGTCAAGTTCTCACTAATTCATTTTAAATACTTTTTATCTTTTAATTCTTTTGGCAAATATTCTTGTTTCTCTTCATAATTATAATCAGGACTATATTTATACCCTTTACCATATTCTAAATCCTCCATTAATTTTGTTGGAGCGTTGCGAATATGTAAAGGCACCGGCAGATTTCCATATTTTCTCACATCTTCAGCAGCTTTTTCATAAGCAACATATAGATCATTTGATTTTTTGCACTTAGCCATATAAACAACTGCTTGAGCTAATATAACATTACATTCAGGCATTCCTATAAAATGACATGCTTGATAAGCGGCAACTGCTTGTTCTAAAGCTCGTGAATTAGCTAAACCTATATCTTCTGAAGCAAACCGTACAATCCTTCTAGCTATATACAAAGGATCCTCTCCTGCTTCCAGCATTCTTGCCAACCAATACAAAGCGGCATTAGCATCAGATCCACGCATTGATTTATGTAAAGCTGAAATTATATTATAATGCTCTTCACCATTTTTATCGTAAAACAAATTAGATTTCTGAAAAGCGTCTTCCACAACATCAAAAGTTATTTTATTTGAAATAGAAGAAGCATATTCAAGAGTATTAAGAGCAATACGAGCATCTCCATTACTCATTTCTGAAATAGTATCAATAATTTTATTTTCTATTTTTATATTTAATTTACCCAATCCTTTTTTCTTATCTTTTAGTGCCCTTTTAATAATCTCTGATATCTGAGATTTATTGAGTTGTTTTAAAACAAAAACCCTGCAACGGGAAAGTAATGCCCCTATAACTTCAAAACTTGGATTTTCTGTTGTAGCCCCAATGAGTGTAATTAACCCTTGTTCAATATGAGGAAGCAATGCATCCTGCTGAGCTTTATTCCAGCGATGAATCTCATCAATAAATAAGATTGTCCTTTTCTCTAATCTTTTATTTTCTTCTGCTTGTTTTACAATTTCTCTTAAATCTTTTATTCCACTAGAAACTGCGCTTATTTGTTTAAATTCAGATTTAGTTTGTCTAGCAATAATATAAGCTAAAGTAGTTTTACCGCTTCCTGGAGGCCCCCAAAAAATCATTGAAGGCAATTTATCAGATTCAATCGCTTGTCTTAATAATTTTCCTTCACCAACAAGATCTTCCTGCCCTAAAAAATCATCTAAACAGTCTGGCCTCATTCTATCAGCTAATGGATTGTTTTTGTCTATAATATTCATATTTTAATTATACAACCTTTTCGCTAATAAAAAAAACGCCCTTTTTAGGGCGTTTTTTATCTATTTGCGTTAATTTAATCTTCTTCTTTGTTTTCAATCTCCTCTCCAGCTTTTTCTTCTTCTTTTCCTGTGCTTTTATTTTCCTTTTTTTCGCTAAAGAAAAAAATATAAATAATTTCCAGAATAGCCATTGTATTTAATACTAATAAGGCAATAAACCACCATTTATGCTCATTTCTGGCAGCTTTCCAAAGGGCTACACCTTTCCAAGGTAGAGTCCAAAGAAGAATCAACCAAATAATCCATGGACTTGCTGATAAAGAACCCGCTAATAAAGATTGCATCATATTTTTATAAAATTTAAATTAATTTATTTCCGACCTTTTGCTTTTTTCTTAATTGGCTTTATTCCAAATTTATGTCTTTTTCCGCTTAATCTGGGCGGACGACGTAATGGCGTATGCGTTTTTCTTCTAATTTTAATCCCCTTTTTCATAAATTTATTTGATTTCTGATATTGCAAAAACTTTATTAGTATGCCTAAACCCTTTAATCAATCTTATGTTTGATTCTGGAATTTCAAAGTATTCTGCCAATACTTTAATTGCTTCTTTATTTGCCTGACCCTGCAATGGTTTCACTTTTACCCTCACTTCAAAACTATCCTCAGATTTTTTAATTATTCCTCGCTTCTTTGAGCGCGAGAAAACCTTAACTTTAATCAACATTAATATATTTAAGGTTGTAAAATATCTTCTGTGCGACCATTGATAGAAATTATAACATCATTAACTTCAGGAAATTGAACTAGAGTTCCAGTGATCTGAGAACGAATAGCCATTACCCGACAAGATCCTCCCACTTGATATTCTAATTGTTCATCAAAATCAACTTTAGCTATATTATCTTCCACAATAAAACTATTAATATTCACGCCAGAGTTAATATTAGTAAAATATCCTTTTTCTTGCTCTTCTAGGCTTGGTCCGTTTAAAAGTTCCTCTAACGCTTGAACCATTGCTTTGTTTTTAAGGACTTGCCTTTCTACAGAATAAACTTTCTCACAATTTAATGCCTGCGGATCTTCTTGGCTGTTACTAAAAAATATTTTCACTATTATAGTTTTTCTTTGCTCAACAATAAAATATCCAATAACTCCTGCTAAAACTAAAATAATTATTAAACCTATTATTAAAAGATTATGTCTATTCATGTTTTTTAAAATAATGTTCCGTTTTTAGGTTTTGTTGTTTTTGATTTTACTAATTCAACATAATTACAATAATCGCAATCAGCGTCTGCTTTTGGAATCTCGTTGCTGTTTAAACATTTATGAATATCAAAAATGGTTTTTTCAATCCAAGAATCATCACCTTCATATGGTATTAAAGTAACATCAAATTCTAATTTACCATCAAAAGCCTTAACATCTGTTTTGCCGTTACAATAAACAAAATATCCAGTATTAGAAACTTTAAACCCATTTTGCCTAAACAACCATTGATATATCTCCATTTGTCTTTTATAGGTATTCTGCCATTCAGCATCTAAATTCACTTGCCCATTCTTTGATGTTGCTTTGTAGTCAACAATAATTAATTCTCCTTTAGAATTTACCCAAACATCATCAATGCCACCAGTAATTAATAAATTTGTTGGTTTGTGAAGATAGGTTATCCCTCTTGTTCTTGCATCACGCCATTCTTCAAGTTTTTCATGTTGAAAAGGAACTGCATCAATTTTATAAGTTTTCATAAAAGGATGTTTTGTGCCTTTTGCACGATAAATATCAAATTCTTGTTTAAGTAAAGCATCAACAGCATTATTTAAAGAAAATGGAAATCCAGGTGGTCGACCAATTCCTAATTTCCTATCCAAATAAAAACATCGTGGACAATCCAAAAACAAATCAATTTTTGACCGCGAAATTCTAAATGATCCTTTCAAATCAGGATCATATAAATTCTTTGTTCTTTGTGAGTTATAATATTGAGACATAGATAAATCTTTATTTTATTACTATACCATATCTTTTTTATTTGATGAAAATTTCTTTTTGATTATTCTCCTAATCGCCATTCTCCTACCAACAAAAACTCCTAATATTCCTACAATAAACAAAAATAAATATTTTACAAAATCATTTTCCATAATTTTAACAAGATTGTCCTCCATCAACTAAATATATTCCGCCAGTTACATAACTTGCTTCATCTGAAGCTAAGAAAGCTGCTATGTTCGCAACCTCTTCGGGTTTTCCAATTCTTCCCATTGGATTTAATGCAGCATACTTTTGAATCAATTCCTCAGAAGATAAAACTCTTCTTAATAATGGGGTATCTATAGGGCCTGGCAATATAGCATTTACCCTTATACCATCTGCTCCATATTCTCTAGCCATACATTTTGTAAGCATTACTAAAGCTGCTTTTGTTGAAGAATATGCCGGAGCTGTTGGGTCAGGAATAATTCCAACAACTGAAGAAATATTTATAATATTACCTTTTCTTTCTTTAATCAAAGGAAGCGCGTGCTTGGAAATTAAATACGCTCCTTTAAAATTTACATCAATAATTTTATCCAATTGTTCTTCTGATGTTTCTTCAACAGATGCCTGAAAATAAATTCCAGCATTATTGACAACAATGTCTAAATGTTTAATCTTCTGAAAAACCTTTTTAATTTTTTCCTCATTAGTTATATCAACCTCATAAAAATCCACATCATAATCTGGTTTTACAATATCAAAAACTATAACCTTTGCCCCTTCATCTAAAAATCTCTGCGCAATGGCCTTTCCAATGCCATTTGAACCTCCAGTTATTAAAGCTATTTTTTTATCTAATTTCATATTTTTATTAATTATTTTTTAAAAATACCTTAAGTGTTTATGAGATTAATAATTATTTTAATCAAGATATCTTTCTCTTCAGGATTACTCTCGGCAACCAAAAGAGCTAAAGCGACTAAAGCATTATCATTGATTTTTTTCTCTCCATTCTTGCGATAAAGATAATCATTTTTATCTAAGAAATAAATAAATAAAAATGAAGCAATTCGCTTGTTACCATCAACAAACGGATGGTCTTTAATAGTAAGATAAAGTAAATGAGCTGCTTTTTCTTCAATAGTTTTATATAGTTCTTTTCTATCAAATGTCTGGTATAAATTCTTGATTATGCCTTCAAGTTTCTTGCCAGTGTCAATACCAAAAAGATCACTGGCTTCCATTCTTTCTGCTAAATCCTTTTTTAGTACAACAATAATATTTTTACAACTATCATATTCCAAAACAAATTTTGCCTTTTTCCCTCTTATTTTTTTTACCTTCTTTTTGTCATACAAATTTAAAATAGTGAGTGTTTTCGCATAACTACCAAGTAAATCTAAAATCTCTTTTTCCTGACCTCTAAGTGTTTTCTTGCCGGCTTTTTCCCGTAAAAAAGCAATAGCGTTCTGTAATTCTTTGAACTTTGTTCGAGTTTCTAATAAACGTCTTTGATTAATAGTATAGCCCTGAAGAATATGCTGTTTTAAAACTCTTGTTGCCCAAACCCTAAACTGTGTCGCTTTTTTAGAATTCACTCGATAGCC
>CAZEMH010000009.1:0-13997 GCA_964513365.1 uncultured Candidatus Saccharibacteria bacterium | reverse complement strand
CTGAAGTTGTTTTGGATCAAGATTTTTACCAGCACGATTAATATAAAAATTAAGCATTGACATTGCTGATTGAAATGGTGTTCCTTTTCTATTTTTACTCTCTTCAGCTGATTTTTTTAAAGACATGGCAATACGTTTTGGATTTTTCCAAGTAAAAACACCTTGCTCTAAAACTAATGCCCTGCTTTTTAAAGTAACTTCTTTGGACCAATCTTTTTTAGACTTTCCTGCCATAAATTCTAAAGCTCCTCTTTTTGGAATTTTTCTTCTTGTGTAGCATCTAATTTTCTGATTATCTTGATTAATTCAGCAACATGTTCTTTTTCATCATCTCTAATATGACCTAATACTTTTTTGGCTTCATCATCATTTATATCATCAATATGCTCTTGATATTGATTGATAGCTCCTAATTCTCCAATTAGATCCTCTCTTAATAATTTTAATATTTTGTTATTCATGTTTTTATTATTTTTAATTAATCTTCGACTTTTTTTGATCTTTAATAAACATTTCAAAAGAACGATCAAAAGTCTTTTCTGTTTCTTTTGAAAAACAACAAGCTGGCAATTCATTGCGCGCTAAATGATATTTTATACACTCACAACAAAGACCTTTTCTTGGGCAATCAGGATAAGTGCAAGGACAACTTTCTAAATTTTTTTCTTTTTGGCATTCCATGATACATTCTCAATTACGATAATTTTATTGTTAACTGAATATAATTACCAATATTAAAATTACAATATGTAAAATTTGATCGATTGTAGTTAGTAGTATTGTCCAAAGAAACTCAGATGTATTTTCTTTGGTAACTCCTTTCAGATTTTTTAACAACCAAATTTCAAATGTTCTCTTGTCAAAAATAACATGAGAGATAAATAACAAAATTAACCAAATTAAGTTAATCTTATATATCAAAAATACTGGAATAAAACCTGCTGTATAAACTATACAATGAAAAAATAAAGGTTGCCATTTTTCAGATTTATTTATCCCCTCCCATCTGAATTGAAATAACCAGTCCATTATGAAATGAGTAACTAACAATGCTTCAAAAATTGTCAATTTAAACATACTATCCTCAATTAATTTGAAATCTTAGATATATTCTACACAATTTTAATCTTTTATGAAAGCCGCAGAATTATATTGTCTCAAAATAAAAGAACGCCCTGATAAGGGCGTTCTTTATTCTTCTTTATTCAGTTTTACTTTTACCTTCCTCGTATTTTCTCCAAGCGCTGGCTACAGCTGGTTCAACCCTATCCAGCTCATTAAGAATAGCCTTCTTAATATCACGAGTATCTATTCCTTCTCTGCCTTCAAACATAGGAATTACTGTTTCTGCTACTTGGAACACTACTTCTTCTTTTCTCTCTTCTGGGATGTCTGCTTGTTGAGCAGCGCCTGCAATTGATTTTCTAATTTTTTCAGCGCTAAATGGTTCTTTTGCCCCATCTTTTTTTATAACTTCTATCATAAATTTATTAAGAATTATTTATTAATGTTAACGACCTTTTTTAATATCTAATGTCTTAATTATTTATTACACTCTCCTGCGATATATCCTGTAGCCCAACAAACTTGCAAATTATATCCTCCCGTTGGCCCATCAAGATCAAGTATTTCTCCTGCAAAATATAAATTATCAATTAATTTTGATTTCATCGTTTTATGGTCAACTTCATTTAGATTAATCCCACCAGTCGTAATAATTGCCTTTTTAAACCCTTCTAATCCCTTTATTTCTAAATTAAACTCCTTTAAAAGATGTAATAATTTTCTTCTCTCTTCTTTGGTAATAGAATTAGCTTTTTTATCAGGATCAATCCCAGACAACCTTATAATAACAGGGATAAGTTTCTTAGGCAATAATTGATTAAGGCTGTTTTTAAATAACTTCTTGGAATTTTTTTGAAAATCTCTTTGGATCCTTTTATCAAGTTTTACAAAATCCAACGCAGGTTTAAAGTCAATTTGCATTACAAGATTTCCAGGCAATTCTTCACCAATTTCTTTGCTCATATCAAGGATTATAGGTCCACTCATTCCATTTGCCGTAAATATTGCTTCACCAAATCTTGAATTAATCTTTTTATTATCTTTATATATACTAATTTCAACATTCTTTAAACTTAAACCTTCAAGGTCTTTCACATATCTCTCTTTAACAATAATGGGCACAAGCGATGGTGAAAGTTCTATAACTGTATGCCCAAGTTTCGCAGCCCATTTATATCCATCGCCAGTAGAACCAGTTATGGGATGAGCTTTTCCCCCTGTACAAATTATAAAATTATCCGCGATAATTTCTTCTCCATTTGCTAAAATAATTTTTTCAATCCTATTCCTCTTTTTTATAATTTTTTTTACCTGAGAATTGGTTTTTACGTCAACATGAAATCTTCTTAAATATTTAATAAACACATCAAGCACATCTATAGATTTATCGCTTACAGGAAAAACCCTACCGCCTCTTTCAACTTTTGTTTTCAACCCTTTGCTTTCAAAAAACTTTATTGTTTCATCTGCGCCAAATTTAGAAAATGCTGAAAATAAAAATTTCCCATTTTTACCAAATCTATTTATTATTTCTTTTAATTCACCCCGTTTATTAGTAATATTACACCTTCCTTTTCCAGTCATTAAAAGCTTACTTCCCAAGCTTTCATTTTTTTCAATTAAAACAACGCGGGAACCAAGTTTTCCTGCTCTTACCGCCGCAATCATTCCGGCAGGTCCTCCTCCAATTACCGCAACATCATATTTCATAAAATATTTCTAATCTTTTTTATTGTTTTTTTATCTCAAAAATTTATTTACCTCTCCAATAAATATCAATGGATCAACACTTTCACCATTTACTTTTATAGAAAGATGCAAATGAGGGCCTAATGACCAACCAGTATTTCCAACAAGCCCAATTATTTTTCCTTTTTCTACCATCTCTCCTTCTGAGACTTTAAATTCAGAAAGATGCAGATATAAAGAATAAATTCCTAATCCATGATCTATAATTATTGTATTTCCATAAACTGTTAATTCTTCAACAAGAACTACTTTGCCATCATTAATTGCATAAATTGGCGTTCCTTCAACAGCATCCAAATCCACCCCCAAATGCTGAATTGTAACATCACCGTCTTTTCTAATGTTTCCAAAAGCGCCTACATCTATTATATCATCTAATGGATAAATAAAGCTCTGGTTAAAATATACCTTTGGATTATATCTTCCCAAAACTTCATAAATAATAACCCCGTCTTTAGTGGCAATAATTTTTGATATATTTGATGAAGTTAGATCTTTTTCTTCCAGTTCAGGTGTTATTACAATTTTAGTTACATAAAAATCCTTCTTTTTTACTGTTATTATCTTTTCCATTTCTAATTTATCAGAAAGAAAAACTGATAAAGAATACTTTCCGGGAACTTTTTTTGCATCAATTCCCAGAAGAGCTGCCCATTTTCCCTTTGATTTGGTTTGAAAAAAATCAAATGACTTATTATCAAATTTTCCAGCAATTTTTTTCCCTTCAGGAACATTTTCTGCCATAACAATCAATGTATCCCCTTGCTCTAACTCAGTCCCTGATAATGAAACTGTAAAAGGAAGCGTTTTTAATTCTGGCGCTTCTATCGGCTCCTCATTAAACTCTTCTTCCAAAATAATGCTCTTTTCATGAGTTGTTTCTGTATTTAATTTTTCTTCTGGCTGAATATTTTCAAACAACCATTTAGACGACGATTGAGAAATAAAAAAAATAATCACAGCCAAAAGCAAAAAGATTAATATCTTTGCTGAATTTTTTCTTACAAATAGACCCATTTTCTATGCCTAATTAATTTCTCTTATTTCCCCAGTTTTAATGTCTCCATCCCTCTTCATCTCTAAAATCAATTCCTCGTTACTTTTTCCTTTCATATATCCCTCTAAAAGCCACAATGGATCTCCATGAGAAACTATCAAAACATTCTTGTTTTCAAAATTATTCTCAATTTCTTTTAAAACTTCAACCATTCTTTCCCTACACTCATTCCAACTCTCTCCCTCAGGAACGCCTAATTCAAATTTCTTCATCATATCATTATTATAATATGCCCAAGCTTTTTCTTTGTTTTGACCTCCAAATACCCCCCAATTAATATCTCTTAACCTTTTATCATAAACAATGTTCTCCAAATTATAGTTAATTAATCCAGCAACAATGTTAGCTGTTTGTTTTGCTCTTAAAATATCTGATGAAAATATTAAATTGATATTTTTTCCTTTCAGCGCTTCCCCAGCTATTTGAGCTTGCTTTATTCCTTCCTCTAATAAAACACAAGCAGGATTGTCATCAGGATAATCATAAATAATATCCTTTTTCTCTGCTTGATGAATAGTTTTTCCGTGCCTTAATAAAAAGTATCTATTTTTTAAAATTAATTTCATCTATTTAGATTACCACTTCAAAAAGAATATTACGAGATTCAATCTCAATAATCCTGCTAAAACTGAATAACATATAAGCCCTTTTCTTTCATTTGTTCTTTCTGTCCAAAATCATCAAGATTAAATTTAAATACAAAATTTACCTGTTTCTCAATCGTTCTTCCAGTATATTCTTTTGTTCCTGGATTCCATTCTTCTAAAATTAAAGTATCGCCTTCTTGAATATCAAAATCAGCTAATCTCAAATCAAATTTCTTCTTTCCAGAATTAATAAGCTCAAAATCTTTTGTCCATGTTTTCTTTTTTATTATAGTCATATTTTTATTTTTTTGTTATTTTTTTTCTATAAATATCCATCATTTTTAAGAGACTTAATAATATCTTTGGTTATTGTAGTTATATTAAGGTTCTCTAATAATATAGAATCAGCCCATTTACTGCCTGTCAATTCAGCGCCTGGCTCAATTGAACCTTCAACATCTGCGAAAAATGTACTAACTGTTATTTCAACTTTACTATGAGGTGTTGTACCTAAGAATTTTTTATAAGGAACAAGTTTTAGAATTGTAACATTTGGGAGTTCTTCCCCGCATTCCCTTCTGATAGCCATTTCTTTAGACTCTCCTTCTTCTACCCTGCCTCCTGGTAATGTCCACCAATCACCTTCGCGAATTCTAGTTACCAAAAGACGATTTTTCTGAATAACTATCATGTTTACAACTTGTTCCATTTTAATTTTCAATTAATTTTTGACTTTTTGATTGAATTTTTATAATCTTCTATTCTTTTTAAACCAACTGATAGCTTCATCTATCATTGAATGATAATCTTCTATTTTAACATAATTGAAAAATTCATCTGGCGATACAAATTTTCTTTCTTTTACTGTCCCTGAATCAGGATCAATTGTGCGTGGTTTTTTCTTATCCAATAAAGCAGCAAATCTAAGCTGATAAATGGTAAGTTTGTCGGAAACAACTTCATAATATCCAACCATTATATTTTTACCAATAGTTACATCAGCCTCTTCATCAAGCTCACGTTTTAATGTTTGCTCTGGCGTCTCATTATTTTCTGGTTTTCCTCCAGGAATATTCCAATTTCCATTGGAATGACGAATAATTAAAATGTTTCCTTCATTATCAAAACATACGCCATATACTTGCGTAATTGGTTTCAAAGAAGAATAATCTGTAGTTTTATGCCAAATAAATTTCCTCATTGTATTTTAAATTCTTATTGCTCAATTAATTTTTCAACTTTTTCGATAAATTTTTTTATAACTCAGCTTTAAAAATATTTTCTACCCCCTCTTCAAATTCAACTTCATTCTGAGAAATTTTTTTAATATCTTTTGAATTTATCACCTTAAAATAGTTTATGGGTTTATTCGCCTCTTTTGCTAATTTAATCTCTGCTAATACACCATCACTAATTGGGCCAAAAACTCATAATTCATCGGCTTTCTTGACTAAATTGTTATTTGCCTCTCTAGTTTTATCTCTTTCTACAGTATCTAACATAAAATACTCAAAAAGCATAAAAGGGTTTAAGGGAACACAATTTTTATCTAAAACAAATTTAGAAATATGCATCCGAAAATAAAATAATTTTTTTGAGAGTGCTGTATAAACTAATTTCATAATTTTATTTTTATTTCTCAACTTGTCCTGAGTGAAGCCGAAGGATTAATTTTTGATGTTTGTTGTGTTTTTTGTACCTACATTTTTTTTCTTAAAATAACAAAATTATCTCCACGTGCATTTTTTAATTTTCGAAGCTTTGAATGTTCAAACCAGCCCACAAATTCAAATCTTTTATTAAGATTGAGAAGAAGTAAAAATTCCTGCGGACAAACATATTTTATAATCTCTTTTTCTTTAAATGTTTGCTTTACACCTTTATCATTTACTTGCAAGAATATCTCCTCTTTAAATGTTTGGGATAAAGCATTTTGAAGTATCACTTTGTAAACTGTCTTTATTCTAACCCCATTTCTTTTTATAATCCATGATTGGGGCTTAAAATTAGGCCAATCTAATTCTAAATTCTCAATTAAATATAATCCACCTTTTCTCAAAGAATTAGCAACACTATCTAAATGACTTAATAATTCATCGTTATTTCTAAATTTAAACGAACCCATCATTATAAAAGCAAAATCAACTTTCTTTTTGATGTTAAAATGCTTCATATCAGCTTTTTCTGTATCTATAGCTAATCCCTTCTCTTTAGCCTTTTGTTTTAAATAAACTAACATCTTTAAGTTAGAATCCAACCCTATTCCCTGGTACCCTCTTCTTACCAATTCTCTTAATTGCAAACTTGGTCCACAAGCAATGTCTAAAACTCTTTTTACTTTAACTTTGCTATATTTTTTAATAAATTTCTCAAATAAATTTATTTGCTTTTTAATATTAA
Source organism: uncultured Candidatus Saccharibacteria bacterium (assembly GCA_964513365.1). Classification (GTDB taxonomy): domain Bacteria; phylum Patescibacteriota; class Minisyncoccia; order UBA6257; family UBA6257; genus DAOVIY01. The sequence goes on along the minus strand of CAZEMH010000009.1, from coordinate 7,139 downwards.
TAAAGCTAAAAGCTATTTCATAATATAAAGGTTTGTTATAAATTTTTTGAATCATATTAATTAAATCCTAATTTTTCAATCTAAATTTTAATTTTTCAATTAATTTTTGACGTTTTACAAAATTCAATTTCGCAAACTCTTAAAAGTGATTAGCTTTTGTAAAATTCTAAAATTGTCTTCTTGTATATATTAAACACTTTCGGAAGAGTCGTAATATCAATCCATTCATCTAATGCATGAACATTACCATTTTTGCAACCAAAAGAATTTATTATTGGTATATTAAATTTAGCGATAACACTCCCTACACTACCTGCCCCACTCGTAGTAAGAGGAATTTTTGTCTTTAATTCATCTTGAGCAATTTTCTGTAGTAATTTTACAAATTTATCTTTAGGATTAGTTAAAAAAGGAGGTTCGCATCGCAAAAATTCTATTTTATAGTGAATGTTAGAATTTTTCTTTTTTAATTCCTTTAATGCTTTAGATATTTTATCCAAAATTTCTTGTTTAGTTTGTGATGGCAAAAATCTTATATCAATCTTTATCTCGCATTCATCAGGCACAATGTTTATAGAAACACCACCCTTAATGAGAGAAATATTAAAAGCTGAACCATATTCAAAAAATGGTTCTTTTTTGCCTTCAAGATTTAATTTCCTTAAAGCTGCAATAACCTCTACCATTTGATGGATAGCATTATTACCTTTCTTACTTCTACTTCCTGTATGAGCCGATTTCCCTTGAGTAACAATTTTTAATCTTAACCAACCTCTCATTCCAATAGAAATTTCATCTATACTTTGGTAGCCCAAAATACAGACATCGGCTTTGAATTTTTTATGCTTTATAATATCTCTTATACCAGAATATTCTCCACTTTGTTCATTAGCATCAAAACCAAGAATAATATTTCCATCAAATTTTGGATCATCATGAAGTTCTTTAGCCAAATAACAAAAAATAGCTATTCCAACTTTAGAATCAGCTACACCCCTTCCATACATTTTTGAACCCTTGATAGTCGCTTTTAAGGGAGCAAATTTCCATTTTGAAACATCTCCAATTCGAACAGTATCAAGACAAGATTCAAGCCAAATGATTTTTCCTTTTGGGTTTTTCTTAATCTCACAAAATACAGAAGGGTGTCTTTTATCTCCTATCATCTCCGGAGTAAAACCGAAAGAAACTAATTTTTTAAACACTAAATTAGCAACCCACTTTTCAGAATCAATGCCATTTTGAGATGGTGTCTCTACTAATTGCTTTGTGAATTTAATAATGTCTGAATATGTTTTCTTCACTTTTTTTACCATAATCTTAATTTTCAATTAATTTTTGATCTTTTGGTTGAATTTTAGCTTATGGATAAACACTCTTGACAATGTACGTATCTTTGCTACACTAATAATGTAATCGAAAGATTACCCTGCTCGCGGATGCGAGTCCGAGATTCAAATCTCGCCCTTAAAGGCGAGGTTTTTGTTTTTTAAAGACAATATCTTTCTTAATTTTTTGTGCATTAATGTTTAAATTTGCCTTTCTTTTAAGCTGATAGGAAACATAACCGGCACTAAATAAAATTACTTTTTTGTTTCTGTGTTTCAAGAATTCTAACAAATAAACAAAGTCTGCATCGCTGGAAAACAAACAAAAAGTATCATATTTTTCTAAAAACCTCACGGCATCAATACTAATCTCTGTATCAAAATTACATTTCGGAATAAAGATATATTTACCTTGTTTATCTTGATTGATGAACCTTGTGGTAGTTTTTTCTTCAGCAGAATCTAAATAATGTTTAATTTTCTGGATAGGCTTGGTTATAGTTTTATCAAAATATTTTCTTGCCTTACTAATGATTTTAATAGATTTTTTCTTTTCTGGGTCCAAACTAAAATAAAACCTCTTATGTTCTGAAAATAAATCTATAAAATTGGCTAATTTCTCTATGTCAACTACTAATTTTTGATCTTTGGATAACAAACTCCCTTCCCAATCCCGTTCGTCTCTTTCATACCAATAATTAACATTTCCAAAATCAACAAAACTATAAATTTTACCAAAGTTATTTTTATCTATTCCTAAGTTATTTATTTTAAATTCTCGCAAATCCATAAATTTATTTCTCAATTAATTTCTAGATTTTTTGTTTAACTAAAGTTAATTAATCTTTGTTTTAAGCGCCAAAACCTGACATCTGCGACATTTTACTAGCAAGAACCATTTGAATCTTTTTTATGGCTTCATTAATGCATTCTTTAAGAATTGTTTCTTGCTCCTCTTTATCTAAATCAGGATTAAGTTGAATATTTTCAATCTCCATTTTCCCATTAATAATTACCTTGATTCCCTCTTTTTCCACTTCTTCCTTCTCTTGAGAAAGAGAATCTCTTAATTCTTTAAGTTCTTTTAATTGTTTTAATTTATCAAACATATTTTTATTTTTTATTAATTTTTGAAATTATTCTAATCACCTCATTTGATTTTTCTTTCCAGCTTTTAAAAGATTTTATCTAATATCTTTTCTAAATACTTTTTAAATTTAAGTTGTTCTTTGATAGAATTAAAAACTTCTATAGCAATAACCTCGCCAAAAACAAACTTAGGAAGGGTGATTAAATAATCAAAATCCTTTAAGTCGGTTATGCTATGTTTGTCTTTTTTATTAACAGGATCATAGCCATTAAGATGATTGCAGGAAAATTTGATTTTGTCCTTTCTATTGAATATATATTCTGCTTCTTTAGCGCCACGAGCAATACTTGCTTTAAAATGAGATAAATCTATACAAAAACCGCCAATTTTTCTAACTTTAACATCTCTATCAACCTGATCATCATAATTCATCTCTAAATAAAGCCTATCCAAATAAGGCTTCCATCGGTCTATCATACCAAAGCCATCTTCATGGATATTAAAATATTTAGTATCATAATTCTTAACAAAAAATTCTATATCATGTTTATCAGTATCATGCCTTAAATGAACAAAAGGCACCTTTTCAATAGAAGATTTTATAAGAAATTTATATAAATGATCCCTTTCCTTTTGATCAAAACTTCCTAAAAAAACAGCTACTTCTTTTAGTTTAAACTGATCAATTTCCTTTAATTTGTTCTGCCATTCAATGTTGTCGTAGCCAGTAATACTTGGGTAAATTTGAAATGGAATTTTCATAAATTTTTATAAAGTAGCAATGGAATTGTTTATGATGTTTTTTATTTTCAACTTGTCCTGAGCCTACTTGTGGTGAGTGAACCCGAACCATCGAAGGATTAATTCCTGCCCTGAGTAGAGGCGAAGGGCTTGAGCTTTTTGTTAAATTTATGAGGTCCGACCTCGTTAACCTCGTTAATTTTATTTGCGTGTCTTCAAAAAATCCATTATAAGTTTAACTTTATCTTTCCTGTTGGTTTCAGAATAAGCTCTTGCCTCTGATTTTAGAGATAAACAGGGCACAAAGATATCATCTAATTCTACAAAAAAAATGTGATTATCTTTAACTTTACTAAAATAAATATCATCATCATGCTCGCCTAAAATATGAACCTTAATTCCTTTAATTTTTAATTTTATCTCATAAAATTCAGAAAATCCTTTTTTAAAAGGAGGCTTTTTAGAAATCGGTTTTATAATATATTCTTTGAATTCCTGTTCAAAAATCTTTAAATCAGCTGGACTAGTTATAATATCCAAATCATTTGGAGTAATATCAATACCTTGTAAGGTCATATTCGCACTGCCAATAAGGGCGCATTTAATATCTTTCTTCTTTACTTTTTCAAAGATAAATTTTATTATATTTTTAAAACTTTGCGACAACATCTCTAATTTCAATTAATTTTTGACCTTCTGGCCCTTTAATTTATCAACTATAAGGCACTTGACAAACTATATCGCCTTGCTATACTAATAATATCACGAAGGGGAAAAGTCTTTAAGGTTTTGTCCTTAAAGCAACACCCCTTTTTTTATTTGGAGTGCCTCCTTAGTTTATTTCTTAAATTGTTCATATAATCCATATATCTTCTGAATTTCCCAAGAAGTTGAGAATAAGCTTCCCTATTTGGAATAATAATCCGTCCCAATTTCCCTTTCTCTTCTAAATATTCAATTAGGCAGTGAAAATCACCGTCGCCTGACACAATAATTGCTTTATCATAATTTGGATATTCTATCATTGTGTGCAAAACTAATTCCGCATCAACATTGCCTTTTGTATGTACCTCACCTCGCTTTTTATATTCTAATGTTGGTTTAAAAACAAGAATGTAACCTACTTTTTGTAAAAATGTATATAAAGCCTCGTTGCCAGCAACATAACCAATAAATAAAAAAACTTTTTTCGCTTCATACTTATCCTTTAAATAAATATAAAATCTTGCAAAATCTAATTCCCAACCACAATCTTTAATAGCTAAGTTTAGATTATTACTATCAATAAATGTATAAATCAATTTTCTCCTGGTTTTTGTCATTTTAATTTTATTTCTCAATTAATTTTTGACTTTTATTCTTGAAATTATTCTAATTACTTTATTTGATTTTTCCTTCCAGCTTTTAAAAGATTTAACCCCAACATCCCACGAATCAAACCCCTTTCCAACTACAAAATTATTTTTATAAAAATCGCTTGTTTTTATATCTAAACCAATAGTTCTTCTGCTCTGATCAACTATAACCCAATGTTTATTAACATACACCTCTACAACGCAATGACCCCTATTTTTAGGACTTAATTTATCTATACCAATTATATATTTTGCAGGAATTCCTGCCGCTCTACATAACGTTGCAAACACTAAGGCATGATCATGACAACCAGTGCTAAAACCATCTTTTAAAATTTTAGCGACATTTCTTGTCGCAAATATTTTTAACGCTTTTTTATAATCTTTACAGTGTTTAAGATTTTTATCCATCCATTTAAGAATACCTTCTATTTTTTCAAAATCATTTCCTGAAAATCCAAAAGCTAACTTTTTGATTGATTTAGTAATTTTGCTTTGTTTTCCTTCTTTTAACCAAATTTTTATATTCTTTTTCATGTTTTAATTTTCAATTGATTTCTCGCGTTTTGGTTTAGAAAGATTTGGACCAGAAATAAAATATAAACCAAGTATAATACTCAAATAATAATTTATTTTACCCCCTTCTATCATGATTAGACCTAAATTAAATATTACTATTAAAATTCCAAGAATTAGAAATATCTTACGGAAATTAGCTGGGCTTATACGATTAGGATATTTAAAAGCAAAGAAAAAACTTATTGACATAACTACTATACAGATTGTTATGGCAATAAGAATAGGCTTAAAAGGTATTTGCCCATATGCAATAAATACAAGCAACAAACCGAATGCAATTGATCCTAAGATACTTACTATGGCTTTTTTAATAAAAGACTTCTTGTCTAATTTTTCTGGTTGATTGTTTTCCATAATTTTTCAATTAATTTTTTGGGGGGGTTGGTTTATAAATACTGGGACCAGAAATAAAATAAAAACCAAGTGCAATACCCAAATAATATTCATTTTTACCACCTCCTATTATAATTAGCGTTAAATTAACTATCACCATTAGAATTCCAAGAATTAGAAAAAACTTCCGGATTTTATCTGGTGTTATATAATTACGATATTTGGCAGCAAAAAGTATAGAGGTTGGTAGAACTACTATACAAATTCCTATAGCAATGAGAGTCGCTTTAACAGGTATTGCCTTACCATATGAGATAAATATAAGAATCAGACCAAATACAATCGCTGCAGCCGTGTTTGCTAAAATCTTTTTAATAAGAAGTTTATTATCAATTTTTGGTAGTTGATTATTTTCCATAAGTTTTATTCCTCAATTAATTTTTAACTTTTATAAAAATAATCTTTTAAATGATTTTCTTATGACTCTAATTCTGTTCTTTTCTTATAGTCTTCTATAATTTGACGGAAAAGTTCGGGTGATTTTTCTTTAATAAGAGCTTGGTTCTGCCTTACATGTTCTATCTCTTCCCTCCAATGTGTTTTTGAGGGCATAAAATCAATAAATGGTTCAATATTATTGTCTTTTATATACTTTTGTTCTTCTTCTGATAAATCTTCTTCCATATTAAGCGCCTCCTTAGTATTATAAGTATTTACAGCAGTTTCTGGATACCCCATCATTAAACCAAAAATTTTGTCATCCTCTTTTTTCGCAGCCTCTTTTATCTTTTGTAATGAATCATTGTCATGAGTGGCCAAAAAAGAAAATCCTAAAATTCCCTTATTTTCATTTATCCCCTTCGTGTCATACGACAATTCAAATTTATCTAACACTTTTTTTATTATATCAAACTCTAATTGAAATTCCTTCTGTAATTCTTTTCTATGATCCTCAGATTCAATTACATCATAACTACCTAATTGAACAGCTTCTTTTTTTCCTAATATAAACAAAGTTAAATCTAGCTTTTTATTGCCATCTAATTCTATTTTCTCTATTTGCTTTATCGCTTTTTTTTCTTTATCTTTTTTTACCTCAAAATATTGCTTTTCCAATTTTTCCATACTCTATTTCCCAATTAATTTTTGACCTTTTCTTAATTCTACCAAAAAATCGCCATGATGGCGATTTTCCTCCTAACTTCCCGATTTAGCTGTCCTGTTTTTGCCATCTATTACAATCAAAGCGTGGAAATCTTGATATAATCGAAAATCTTTTCTTAAATTTTTCTCGAATAATTTTTGCAAAAATGCGTAAGATAAATTTTTAGCCAGACCTCTTTTTTTAATCAGACGTCGGGTATATTCATCAATAACAAAAACTGGTTTATCTAAAGCATAAAGCAGAATACTATCAGCTGTTTCTGGACCAATACCTTTTAATTTCAACAATTGCTCTTTCAATTCTTCAAGGTTGACCTTTCTCATTTTTTCCAAATTAACGTAATTCTTGAGGATAAATTCAATTAGATGAAAAAGATAATTGGCTTTGGCTTGATAAAAACCTGATGGCTTAATTAAAGTTGCTAACTTTTTGATATCTAATTGATATATATCTTTAAAAGAATGGATTTTCGCTTTTTTTAAATTACTCAAAGCTAATTCTACATTATTCCAGTTTGCCCTCTGGGTTAAAATTGCTCCAATTACTAC
>CAZEMH010000008.1:13997-23629 GCA_964513365.1 uncultured Candidatus Saccharibacteria bacterium | reverse complement strand
TATAATAAAAAAGCATGAATAAAAATAAACATACAAAAAGTTTGTTAACTGAAAAGACTCATCCAATAATAGAATTATTCTTTGAATTTGCTCAATTGAAGAATTTATATAGACAAGGTTGGTTGGATAAAGGGGTTTCAGAATTAGATTGTGAAACAGTCGCAGATCATTCTTTTGGAGTTGCCTTGTTGGGGTATATTATCGCAGAAGAATATAGACAAGATTTGGATCCTCAAAAAGTTATGAAATTGGGATTATTTCATGACTTAGGTGAGATTTATGCTGGAGATATTACTCCAAGAGATGGTTTAAATTCAAAGGATAGATTTACAAAAGAACATTGCGCTGTTGAAAAAGTGTTTTCACATTTACCTAATCCTGAAAAATATATTAATCTTTGGTTAGAAGTTGAGCGAGAAGAAACTCCTGAGGCAAAATTTGTTAAACAAGTAGATAGATTAGAGATGGCTTTACAGGCGAATTTATATGAAAGAATGAATTATCATAATCTTGATGAGTTTTTTCTTTATGTACAAGAAAGAATTACATCTGATGAGTTAAAGTCAATTTTAGATGATATTTTAAAATTAAAGAAATAGTAAAAGGGCTTGACAAATTATTTTAGTTTGCTATAATGGGAGTGCTGTTGTCTAGAGATATTAAATAGCTTGCTATCTAATTTCGAAAGGCGACAGCATTTTTTTTTGATAAAATACAGTATATAATTAGAATAACTAAAATATTATGTATATTGAAGGAATTAAAGATTGGTTTAATCAAAATCCCGGATTAGTGCAATTTATACAATTTATTGTGCCTATTACTGTTTCTTTGCTTTCTATTAAATTTATAAAAATTAAAAAAAGAGAGCCTATTTTAATTTTAGATATTAAGAATATAAAAGAATTTTCTCGTAATCAAAGGCAGAAGATTAGAGATCAAGGATATTTAATTGCTGATTCAGATTATATTTTACAAATTCGCAATGAAGGTGATAGCGTGGCTTTAAATACATATGTTGAGAGTAATAATTTTAAAATTGTAAAGTGTGAAAATAATCAGATAGGCGTACAGGAAGAGCAGTTTATAAAAATTGTGGAAAAATCTGATGACGAGATAAAAAATTTAAAGGAATTAAATGGAGAAATTTTAAAAATTTATTGTGAAACATTAAAAGGAACAGGGCTTTATTTTAAATATCAGATAATTGATATAAGAGAAAAAAGAGTGCGATTTATGTCAAAAGGCTACGGAAAAACTGAAGAAAATAAAGGCAATTTTCGTATTGACCATTAAGGTATATTATGATATGATTTTTATATAATTTTATGGTCGATGTGCATTTATTAATAATGATTAATTAATAACAAAAATATGAATTTTGAAAGTATTTCAACTCCTGAGAAAGAAAAAGAGATTCCTAAAATAACAGCAGAAGAATGGATAAGATATAGTGGTAGAAACAAAGAAGATGAAGAATTTAAAGCATGGATAGAAAAAAAAGGAATTGAATTTGATGATAATGGTATTGTGGAAGTAGAATTAGATGGTGATGTAGTTAGAACAAGTGAAGATGATTTTGGTACAATAATTCAAGAACCTGATGCTATAATTGAAAAAGCAAGCGCGTAGATTTCTATTACAGATATAAAATATTAGAAATGGTCATTAATATGACCATTTTTTATTGTTTTACAGATTATTGATTAAATTGTAGGATATTGTATAATTAGAAGAATAAAGACGTGATAGTTTTATGAATATTCAAGTTTTAAAAAAAGAAAATAAGGAATTAAAGAGGGAGATTGAAAGACTAAATGAATTAATTACGATTGATTTTTTAACCAAACTTTATAATCGTCGAGCTTTTTCTCAATCCTTCAAAACTATTTACGAAGAACTAAAATGGGTAACCAAACATAAAACTCGACGTTCTCAAAAATCTCAATTTTCATTCATAATAATAGACATAGATGACTTTAAAAAATTTAATGATAAATTTGGTCATCTTTATGGTGATAAAATCCTGAAAAAAGTCGCTAAATTTCTTAAAAATTCTGTCAGGGACTTTGATATTGTTGCTCGATGGGGAGGAGAAGAGTTTGCTATAATTCTTAAAGGTGTAAATTTATCTCAATCTAAAAAAAGGGCAAAAATGATATTAGAAAAATCCAGGGAACATCTTCCTGTTACTTTTAGTATTGGTATTACTCAATGCAATCCAAAATATTCTTTAAGGCAAATTTTTAAAAAAACAGATAAGGCTTTGATAAAAGCTAAAAAACGAGGGAAGAATCAAATGGTAGTTGGCTAGTGGAAATTGACATTTTAGAAATATAATGGTATGATTTTATAGCAACAAAGTTTTTAGTACTTTGATAACTAAAAAATAGAAAAAAGAAAGGAAGGTAGAATACGATGAAAATAAGAAGAAATTACAAGACAGAGAAGACTGAAGGGGTAGATCTAATTGAATTAGAGCGTGGAGATAATTTTTTGGTTGTTATTCCAGCTACACCAGGATATGCATCAATTAGATTATTGATAGATCGTTTTGGAAAATTAGTGATAAAAGGAGAAAAAAGAAATATCGAAATTCAGTATTAAGCTAAATTAATTTAAAAAAAAGAAAGGAGAAAGTAATGAAAGAACATTTTATGATTTGCTTTAGGGGATGTTTAAATGGTAAACGGGAGGCTTTTATAGATTTGTGTGTAATTGAATTAGATCCAAAGGATCGTAGAGTTCATTTTATGTTCCAGTACGATTTGATCACTTTGCTTTATAAAAAAAGAGGAAAAGGAGAGTTAGGCCAGAAAAATGGTCCTGGAACAAATGGTTGGATTGATGTACTCAAGATATTTCAAGTGCCAGAGAGATACAAATCTCGGGTGATTAAGGTAGAAAGTTCAGAATTAAATGAAGTTTATAAGAAAATAAGGCCTCATTTAAAAGAAGCTATTGCTGAAAAAATAAAAATAAAGAAAAAAGGAGAGTGAAAAGAAATGATTGGAATGATTAGGATGAAATGGCCGAACATCATCTTCTTGAATTGTTTAAATAAAAAAGATAAATTGATAGACAAATCAATTATGGCCATATCAGTTATGGCTATAGAGAAAGAGGAAAAAAGAGCAAAAAGTTATGAAATAATCTTGATTATATTAGTAACGATTTTTGCATTGTTATTTTTTGCTCGTAGTCTAACGGTTTTTCTTGTTTTATTAACATCAGGATTGATTGTTGGGATATTTGGATGGATTAAGATAAAGAAAGAAAATAGAAAAATTTAAAAAGAGAGGAAAAGAAAATGAAAAAATTTATAGATTTTGTTAATATTATTTTAGATTTTTTACTTAAAGGTTTGCGAGGATGTAAATTAAGCTGGAGGTGAGAAAGATGATAGAAGGAGGGTTGACTTTTGAGGAGTCGCTGTGGAGAATTTTTCTGTATGCTGTTTTTCTTTTTATAGTGATACCATTTATAGTAATACCATTGGTAAATTTCTATAAGAAAAGGAAATAAGGTGGTGAGTGTAATGCAAATTTCATGGATAATATATATTGGCATAGCAATTATTGCAGGCATCCTAGTGTTTCATAAAAATGAAGACTTGCTATTAAAATTCTTTCTTTTCTGTGTAGTAATATATGTTGTAATGTTTTTTATAAATCTTACCTCGATATATAAAAGTATATAAATAAGGGAGGATTCACCTCCCTTTTTTTTATTATCTTAATTTTTTGATTAATTTATTAAATTGTTCAGCGCGGTCAAATTCATTTTTAAACTTTTCAAAACTTGCTGCGGCAGGAGAAAAGATAATAATATTTTTCTTTTTTTGTTTTATTTGGTAGAGACTGTAATAAAAACATTCTTCTAAAGATTCAAAAACAAAGTATTTATTAGAATATTTTATTTTATTTAATTCCTTTATTAATTTTTTACTTGCAGAACCATTAAGAATAACTAAATTTTTAGGCAATATATCTTTTTTTATTCTTTTGGCTAATTCGTCATACTCTAAATTTTTATCTGTGCCTCCAGTAATTAGAATAAGATTGTTTTTATATCGTTTAAACCTTTTCAAAGCGGCAATAGTAGCATCTGGTGATGTAGCGCTACTGTCATTAATAATAAGCAGTTTCTTGTTTTTCAAAATTGTTTCTTCACGGAATTTGATTTGAGGTAATGAATTAATTTGTTTTTTGATTTGAGCAAATGTTAAACCAAATAACTTAGAAGCTAATATGGCAGTCATTAAATTTTCCAAATTATGTTCTCCCCAATGTTTTAAAAAATTACTTGCATTAAATATTAATTTTTTCTTTCTATTCTCTTGAAAATAAATTTTATTTTTTTTGTAAAAAATTCCATTTTTAGCTTTAGGTAGGGGATTATGCGAAATAAAATAAACTTGGCTTCGTGGCTTTAAAGAAAGAAAAAATTTAGTCCATTTGTTGTCATAGTTCAATATTAAAAAATCTGTATTTTTTTGATTTTGAAAAATATTGGCTTTTGTGCGGGCATAATCTTTCATATTGCCATGACGGTTGAGATGATCCCTATATAAATTAGTAATTATAGCTATCTTAGGCGCTTTATATTTTGCTTTTAATAGCTCAAGCTGAAAACTGGATAATTCTAATACAATAGGAATATTCATTTTTAATTTATCTAAAAATGAAAGTATAGGATTGTTTGGCGTGTTTCCTCCAACAATAATATTAGAATATTTTCCTTTTAATAAATGACCTATCCAATTTGTGATAGTCGTTTTACCTCTTGTGCCTGTTACAGATATAATTGGATTAATATTAAATCTAAAGAATAAAGTTATTTCATTTTCAATTAGCTTGTTTTTTCTTTTGGCGATTTTAAGATAAGGATTATTTTTTACTCGTACCCCTGGGTTTATAACAATAATATCATTACTCTTGAAATCATTTTTATTATGTTTTCCTAATATTAATTTTATTTTAGAAGAATATCTTTTTAATTTTTTTAATAATTTTTCTAAATCTTTTTTTTGTTTCAAATCAGTAATTGTAAGTTTAGCTTTATGTTTTAAAAGCCATAAACAAGTAGATATGCCTCCGCCTAATATTCCTAACCCCACTACTAGTACTTTTTTGTTTTTGATCAATTTATTAATTTTTTGCATAATATTATTTTAACATTCAGAAATTTCTATTGCCAATCTTGATAGGGGGTTGATTTTTCTATTTTTCTTTGCTATAATTATATCGACGATCGCAAGGTCGTCAACGGTGGGGCTTCCCTTCCTGCTTGCAGGAGGGGATCACCAGAAAAACAGGTGTCTTTGATACCTGTTTTTCTTTTATTTTTAGCTTAAAACTGTTAAAATAAAAGAATTATGGATATTAAAGACATTATTATCATTGGCAGTGGTCCAGCTGGTTTAACAGCCGGAATTTATGCTGGCAGAGCAAAACTCAAAACACTATTATTTACTGGTTCGCCTTTAGGGGGACAATTAATGCTTAGCGAACAAATTGATGATTTTCCTGGTTTTCCTGAAAAGATGACAGGCCCAGAACTTATTAAAAAAATAATTGAGCAAACTAAAAAATTTGATATAGAAATGATAGAAGAAAACGTAGTTTCTGTAGATTTTCAAAAAAGACCTTTTATTGTAAAAACAAATAAAGAAGAGTATCTGTCCAAAGCTATTATTGTGGCTACTGGAGCTTCTGCAAGATGGCTTGGTTTAAAAAACGAACAGGAATTAATTGGGCATGGCATTTCTGCTTGCGCTGTATGCGATGGTTTTTTCTTTAAAGATAAAATCGTGGGCGTTGTAGGGGGAGGCGATAGTGCTGTTGAAAATGCTATTGTTTTAACTAAATACGCAAAAAAGGTTTTTATTATTCATCGCAGAGATGAATTAAAGGCGGCTAAGGGATTGCAAGAACAAGTTTTTAATAATTCCAAAATAGAATTTATTTGGAATTCTATTGTTTCAGAAATTAAAGGAAAAGATTCTTTAGAAGGAGTTTATATAGAGGATGTAAATACAAAAGAAAAAAGATTCTTAGATTTAGATGGATTATTTATGTCTATCGGCTTTAAACCGGCAACTGATATTTTTAAAGGCCAATTAGAATTAGATGATAATGGCTATATAAAAGTGGAAGAAAATACAAAAACTTCTGTTGATGGAGTATTTGCTGCAGGAGATGTTTGCGATACTAAGTATAAACAAGCAATTACTGCTGCTGGTTTAGGCGCTATGGCGCTTTTAGATGCTGATAAATGGTTAGGAGAGCAAGATAACAGAGGTTGACAGACAATCTCTTAAATGCTATCATATTATTAGTTGTTTGATAAAATATTAAAAACGAAAGGAGGATTTTAAGGTGTTTAGGAGAATTGTTAGAGAAATTGCTGTTTTTGTGTTTTATACAGGACTGGTAATATATGTTTTGATATATTGCTTATTCAGTTTTTTGGTAGATTGTTTTATGGGAACAAAAATAGCAAACCTCATCTTTTTAATCCAAAAAGGGATAGAAAGATGTACAGAATATATTGTGGTAAAAGTTATTATGAGATTAGAAAAAAAAGGTATGTGGTACTAGGGCGTCAAAAATTACTAGCATTAGACGCCCTTTTTTGTTTACAAAGCTCTAAAAATAATATAAAATACTCTTTAGGATTTTAAAATTAAAATTGTATGTGTGGACCAATTTGTGCTGTAGGTATAGCCAGCGGTTTAGGAATTTCTCGTTGGCTTGGTATAGATGATATAACTTTAGGATTATGGATAGGAGCGCTTATTCTATCAGTTTCTATTCAGTTTAATATATTTTTAAATAAAAAAGGCAAAAGTTTTCCATATAGTTTTTGGGTTATCTTCCTTAGTTCCTGGACCCTATCTTTTTTACCAATTTTAATAAACCTTGATAAGTATACTTCTTGTATTATATGCGGTTTTCCTGAGGTGATTTGTGGTTCTATTTTAGGAATTTTGACACTTTTCCTGGTGGATAAATTAAATTTATTTATAATAGATAAGCATAATAAAAAAGTTTATTTTTATTATCAAAAAGTTATTATCCCACTTATCGGCTTGGTTATTGTAAGTATAATTATAGAGGCTATGTGTTAAAATTAAAAATTATGAATATTGAAAAACAAAAAGTCGCTGATTTATTTAATAAAATTAAAAAATTAAAAGAAGAAGGAAATGCTTTGGATTTATCATCTAAGGAAGATTTAGGTATAGCTGTTATGAATTTAATTTCCATGGAAGAACATTTCTTTTTTACTTATGAAAAAACTAAAGATAAAAAATATTTAGATTTGCTTAATAAAACAAGGGATATTAGAAAAAAATTATTAGCAAAAATTGTTAAAAATCCTGAAGGAGAAATTTGGTGTATTTCAAAACATCTTTTATCTGCAAGTATGCGATTAATGGAAGTAGGAACTAAAAAACTGGGGAACAAAGAAGAAAAAGAAGCCAAAGATTTATTTGATAAGGCATACGCGCTTTGGAATATATTCTGGGCATTGAATCTAAATTTGATTGATGTAAAAGACGTTAAACAGCGCGACGAAGATAAGGAAAATAATCTGGAAATAACAAAAGGGAAGAAATTCAATGTCTTTGATAAATTAGGCGGCATTATTAAAAGTATAATGGATTGTTGCAAAGAATAATTTTTATGGATATTTCGCTTTTTGATTATCATTTGCCAAAAGAGCTTATTGCTCAGGAACCAATAGAGCCGCGAGATCACTCGCGTCTTTTAATATTAGATAGAAAAAATAAAAAAATAGAGCATAAAAAATTCTATGAAATATTAGATTATTTATCTGATAATGATGTTTTAGTGTTTAATAACAGCAAGGTAGTGCCAGCGCGTTTGTATGGAAAGAAAATTCCAGGATATGGAAAAGCCGAGATTCTTCTTATTCGCCCTAAAGATAGAGAAATTTTTGATTTTGTTTCATGGCCAAAACAATGGAAAGTTATTGGAAAACCTCATTTAAAACAAGGGCAGATCATTGAATTTAGCCAAGCATTGAAAGGCGAAATAATAGAGGAAAAGACAAATATGTATGAAAGGATTATATGTTTTAATATGGAAGGAGAAGATTTAAAAAAACAGATTTTATCATTAGGACAATTTCCTTTACCGCCTTATATCACTGAGCCTACTGAAAAATCATTGCTAAAATACCAGACAATCTATGCTGAAAAAGAAGGTTCAATTGCCGCTCCTACTGCCGGTTTTCATTTTACAAAAGATCTTTTAGGGAAAATTAAAGAAAAGGGGATTGATACACAATTTATTACTTTACATGTGGGATTAGGGACTTTTTTATCGGTAAAAACACAGGATATTACGAAACATAAGATGCATTCTGAGTTTTTTGAGCTTTCTGAAGATACTGCTAAAATATTAAATCAAGCAAAATCTAAAGGAAAAAGAATTATCGCTGTTGGAACTACAGTAGCCCGCGTTTTAGAAAGTTGTGCTAATGGGAATTCAAAATTAGAAGCAAAGCAAGATTGGACAAATTTGTTTGTTTATCCTGGATATAAATTTAAATTTGTTGATTCTTTAATTACAAATTTTCATTTACCAAAATCTACTTTATTAATGTTGGTTTCTGCTTTTGCCGGAAGAGATTTAATTTTAGAAACTTATGAAGAGGCTATTGCAAAAAAATATAGATTTTTCTCATTTGGAGACGCAATGTTTATTATATAATTATGTTTAAAATAATTAAAAAATCCAAAATTAATAATGCTCGTTTGGGTGAGATATCAACAAATCATGGCATTGTTAAAACTCCAATTTTTATGCCTCCTGGAACTCAAGCAACAGTAAAAGCAGTTGGGCCTGATGATTTGAATAAAATTGGCATAGAAATACTATTAGTTAATACGCTACATTTGCGCTTACAACCAGGGGAAAGTTTAATTAGCGCCCTAGGAGGTGTTCATCAATTTATGGGCTGGTCTGGGCCTATTCTGAGCGATTCTGGGGGGTTTCAGGTATGGAGCTTTGCTAAAAACAAGACAAAAAATGGACAAAATTTAGTTAAAATCAATGAAAATGGCGTAGAATTTTCTTCTCCAATTGATGGCTCAAAACACCTGATCACACCCGAAAAATCAATAGAAATTCAACATAAATTAGGTTCTGATATTATTATGGCTTTTGATGAATGCAGTCCTGATTCTAATAATAAAGAATACGCTAAAAAATCAATGGAAAGAACTCATAGATGGGCAGAAAGATCATTAAAAAAACATCAAGAACTTAGTAAAAATTATCTTAATAACGGAAAGAAACCACCTTTAATTTTTGGGATTATTCAAGGTGGAATTTTTGAAGATTTAAGAAAAGAATCAGCCAAGTTTATTACCAATCTTCCTTTTGATGGAATCGCATTAGGCGGAGAAACAATTGGTTATAACATGCCAAAGACATTAGAGATTTTAGATTATCTGCAAGATTTTTTACCAGAAGACAAGCCTCGTTATACTATGGGATTAGGCGCTTCGCCTTATGATATAACAGAGGTTGTAAAAAGGGGGATTGATATGTTTGATTGCGTTGGACCAACAAGAACAGCCAGACATGGTTCTCTTT
>CAZEMH010000008.1:0-13897 GCA_964513365.1 uncultured Candidatus Saccharibacteria bacterium | reverse complement strand
ACTTGTTGTGCTGTCTGCGCTTTGCCAATAATTGAATATTTATTAAAAGAAGGAAGAGCAAAAGACATTACTTTGTATTTTTATAATCCTAATATTTATCCCGAAGAAGAATATATCAAAAGATTAAAAGATGTGGAAAAAATATCTAAGATTTATAAATTAAAATTGATTGTTGGAAAATATAAACATGATAAATGGTTTGAATATCTTAAAAAATCATTACCTAAACCGCCAGAAGAATATTTAGAAAATAGTGATAGATGTTTAAGCTGTTTTCGTTTTCGCTTGGAAAAAACTGTCAAATTTGCTCAAGATAATAATTTTGATGAATTCGCCACTACTTTAAGCGTAAATCGTTTTAAAAATACAGAATTTATTGATAAATATGGGAAATTTTTATCAAATAAATATAAAATTAAATACAAAAAGTTCAATATAGATTTTAATGAAGCATATGAGCTTGGCTTGAAGCTTTCTAAAAAATATAATCTTTATCGTCAGAAATACTGCGGATGCGAGTTTAGCATGTAAAAGTATGAAAAATTGGGCGAGAAAATTTAATCCTCATAAAACAGCGTATAGAACGCCATCATCATTTAAAATACGTAGAATACTTAGTAAAAATTTGAAAACTTGTTCTGAGCAAAGTCGAAGGGTTAAGAAAATAAAAAAGGGCAATTAAATTGCCCTTTTAAAACATGAGGATAACCAAATTTTGTTTTCTTTTTTCTTTTTTCTTTCCAATATTATTATTTTATTCTTATTCAAGCAATGCCATAAAACAAAATAGGATATACCCACTACTTTTCTAAACAACTCTGCTTTTTGTGTTTCGTAATCATTATTATAAGAATTTTTATTATGTTCTTTTTCTAAGAGTTTTTGAATTTCTTTTAATTTTTCTGCTGTTTCCGGATAAAGAAAAACCTCGCATCTATGACTTAGTTCTTTAGGTTTAGGCCAAGAAAAAATCAAATGGATAATCTTATTTAATAATCTCATTTCGCATTTCACCTCCTATTCTAAATATTAATTAAAATTTTAAAATTAATATTGTAAAGGAACAATTGTATACCTTTGGATTGTACCAGATTATTGGTTATTTATCAATAGTAGTAATATTTTGCAAATTTTTGGTATAATATACAAAAGTATGAAAAAGGCAATTCTTTATGAAAAATTAAAGGATAATAAAGTTCAATGCCTGGCTTGCCATAACCAGTGTCTTATTTCTAACGGGAAAACCGGAATTTGCGGTGTTCGTCAAAATATGGACGGTGATCTTTATCTTTTGGTTTATGGAAAAGCCATTAGTGTAAATATTGATCCCATAGAAAAGAAACCCCTGTTTCATTTTTTACCAGGGCAGAAAGCTTTTTCCTTAGGAACAGTAGGTTGTAATTTTGCTTGTGATTTTTGTCAAAACTGGGAAATTTCTCAAATACCTAGAAATTTAGATTTAATGCATACAGGAGAAGAATGGGAGCCAAAAAAAATTGTAAAATATTGTAAAGATAATAAAATTCCAATTATTGCTTATACATATAATGAACCAACTGTTTGGATAGAATATGCTTTAGATACAATGAAATTAGCTCAAAAAGAGGGGATTAAGAATATATGGGTTTCTAATGGTTTTATGACAGAAAAAGCGCTTAATCTTATTATGCCTTATCTTGATGCAATTAACATAGATTTAAAAAGTTTTTCAGAAGACTTTTATCAAAAGATTTGTAAAGGGCAATTAAATCCAGTTAAAGAAAATATTCAAAAAATATGGAAAATGGGAATTTGGATAGAAGTTACTACTTTAATAATTCCCGGACTAAATGATTCAAGAAAAGAATTGGAACAAATAGCTAGGTTTTTAGTAAAAATTTCTAAGAATATACCTTGGCATATTTCAGCTTTTTATCCGTGTTATAAAATGCTTGATAGGCCTTCTACGCCTGAGGAAACTTTAATTTCTGCTTATAAAATTGGTAAAAAAGCAGGATTAAAATATGTTTATACTGGCAATATTCCAAATTCTAATTATGAAAGCACTTTTTGCCCAAAATGCAATGTACTTGTTATAGAACGATGGGAAATGGAAGTTTTAGAAAATAATTTAGAAAATGGAAAGTGCCCTAAATGCAAAACAATAATACAAGGAAAATGGAAATAAGAGATCCAATTGTAGCTGGTACATTCTATCCTGATGATTCTGAATTGTTAAAAAAAATGATTCTTGGATTTTTAGATAACGCAACTGTAGAGAAGCATAACACACCAGTTAAAGCAATCATTGTTCCTCACGCTGGATATGTATATTCTGGTCCAGTGGCTGCTTACTCTTTCAAGTCTATAGCAAATTATTGTTATAAAAAAATTATTCTTTTAGGCCCAAGCCATCATTTTTCATTTGATAATCTTGTTTCTTGCGGTAAAAAATACTGGCAAACACCGATTGGAAAGGTAAAAGTGTTATCAAAAAATGATTTTCCAAAACTTAAGAATAAAAAGGAGGTTGTTAAATCATCTGAAATTCATGAACCAGAACATTCTTTAGAAGTCCAATTACCGTTCTTACAAACTGTTTTGGATGATTTTGAAATTTTTCCTTTATTAGTAGGCAATATTATTGATTATAATAAAATTAGTGATATTTTATTATCAATTTATGATGAGAAAACTCTTTTTTTAATCAGCTCGGATTTAAGCCATTATTTGCCTTATAGCCAAGCTAAGATGATAGATAAAGTAACAGTTGATGCCATATTGGCTAATGATGTTCAACGTTTTCATAAATATGGTAATGCTTGCGGGAAAACATCAATTGAAGTTTTATTAAACATTGCAGGCATAAAACAATGGAATTCTAAACTCTTATGTTCTATGAATTCTGGGGAAATAAGCGGAGATAAAAGCCAAGTAGTAGGATATGCCAGTATTGCATATTATGAATAAAAAAAACAAGGAATATCTTTTAAGAATAGCCAGAAGGGCTATAGAAAAATACTTTCAAGACGAAGGAGTATTTCAAATTGAAGAAGATGAATTGCCTGAATCTTTGAAAGAAAAAAAGGGGGTTTTTGTCACTTTGTGGAAAGATGATAAATTAAGAGGCTGTATTGGTAATTTAGAAAGCCAAAAACCAATTTATCAAAGTGTAATTGATAATTCTTTAGCAAGTGCTTTGCTTGATTCTCGTTTTACAGTTTTAAAAAAGGATGAATTAAATGATATAAAGATAGAAATTTCTATCTTATCAGAATTAAAAAAAATTCCTAATTTTACGGATTATAATTCTTTTCTTAAATATTTGAATAAATATAAACCTGGTTTGTTAATTAAAAAAGGAACTTATCAAGCCACTTTCTTACCACAAGTTTGGGAAGATCTCAATTCTGCTGAGTTATTTATCTCTCATTTATGCGAAAAAGCCGGATTACAAAAAGATGAATGGAAAAAAATGGATTTAGAGATTTATCAGTATAGTGCAGAAGTATTCAAAGAAGAATAAATAATATTTCTAAGGTATTCAGGGTTTACCCCAGGACACTCTGTTGGTTCTTCTCTAATATCCAATTCCATATGTCCTCTTATAAAATTTTTAGTCATTTCACGGCCAGATAAATCTGGTTTTCGAAGATAAAATTCTTTTTTACTAATATCTAATTGATATTCTTTAATTATGTATTTAACAAGATTAATTAAAGATTTTTTCATTTCTTCAGTTAATTTATCATGACCAGGGCGAAAATCACCCATTAAAGCAATGCCAATGGTTCCTTTATTATGTCCATAAGCATGAATTCCAATAGAATATTTTCCTCCTAAACTTCCTTCGTAAATACGGCCTCTTCCATCTATTAAATAATGGTAACCAATATCTCTCCACTTTCTTTGAACAGCAGTCATAAGATAGATTTTTTGCAACTCTCTTTTGGATTCTTCAAAACTTGTAGTAAATTTTCCTGCAGTGTGATGAATGACAATTGCCTCTACGGGCAAATAGTGATAAACAAAATCATTGTCTTTTTTTAAGCTTTGGATAAAAAAATTATCATAAGATTCAAAATTCTTTTTGTAATTTATTGATAATTCAAGAGATCTCCAATATTCTTTTTCTGAAAATGTATCTTCTGGGTTATACCTATCTTCATAACAATAATGCTTTTGGCAAAAGTTTTCTATAAATTGGGTATCAGCATAGCGATTATCAGCGCCCCATTCCTCTCTGCTGATAATATTAATTCTATTATCGCCAAGCATTCGCTGACCATATGTTTTGTAAAAATTAGTTAAATTGATGTGCGAAGGAATATCAATTCTTAAATCTTCTAAAGTTAATTGGTTTATTGAATCTGTTTTTGGCTTAAGTAATGAAGATGTTAAATATTTTTTTTCTATCAATCCATCTCCGACAAAAAATCCAAAGAGAATAAGCAAAAAAAAGCTTAAAATTATTGAATAGTATTTTTTAAAAAATGAAAACATTTAAAAATTAGTTTTTAATATCCATTGATTTCCCCTTAAAAAACTTTCGCTATCCATTGTATTTTTCCCAGCTGGTCTTAATTCTTCAATAACATAGATCCCTTTTCCGCATTTAACTGCTAATTTATTTTTAAATTCAAAAATTTGTCCTGGTATTTTGTTTTTATGAACAGATTCATTTACAGGATAGCCTTTTACAATCTTTATAATCATACCATTCTTATTTCTTGTTTTAGTAAAAACTCCTGGGTTTGGGTTTAAAGCTCTTATTTTCCTATCTATTTCTATAGCTGATTTTTCCCAATTTATTTTTTCATCTTCAGGTAAAATTTTATGGCAAGAACTTGCCAAAGAATGATCTTGTGGAATTGAATTAATTTCTCCTCTTAGCCACTTTGGAACACTTTTAATTACAAGATCTGCGCCTAGTTCTGCTAATTTTTCAGATAGCTCAGAATAAGTAATTTTAGAATTATCTATGGCATATTCCATTTTTTGTATAATTGGCCCATGGTCTATTTCTTCATCCATTAAAAACAAAGTAACTCCTGTTTTTTTGTCACCTGTTAAAATAGCAGATTGAATTGGAGTGGCTCCGCGCCAAGAAGGCAAAAGAGATGGATGAAGATTTAGTATTCCTTTTTTAGGAATAGACAATAATTCTGATGGAATAATTTTGCCATAAGCAGTAAGAATTGCCAAATCTAAATTATATTTTTTAAAATCCGATAAGAATTTTTCATCTTTTAAATTTTCTGGAGTAAGTACAGGGATATTATTTTGTTTGGCTAAGTTATAGACAGGAGTAGGGGAAAGGATTTTTTTTCTTCCTTTTGTTTTTGGAGGAGTTGTTATTACTAAAACTGGCTTCATGCCAAAATCAAGAAGTCTCTTAAGGATTATTTCTGCAAATTTAGATGAACCGAAAAATACAAATTGCATAGTTTTATAAAGCTGTTGTTTTTTGTGTTTGTTTTGTTATATTTTTTGCTTTATCAATAAATAGTATGCCATCAAGATGATCAATCTCGTGCTGAATTACTCTGGCTAACAAACCAAAAGCTTTAATTTTTACCTTTTTTCCATTAAAATTAACAGCTTTTAGAGATATTTTTTTAGGTCTTTCTACTTCACCATAAATATTTGGCAAACTTAAACATCCTTCTTCCATTACTGAAGTTTCTTGAGAGAATTTTGTAATTTCAGGATTGATAAAAGTATAAAATTTATCATTTAGTTCACAGATTACAATGCGAGTAGGTTCTCCTATTTGAATTGCTGCTAATCCCACTCCGTTATTCTCTTCCATTACTTTTTTCATTTGTTGAATTAAAGTACGCACATCTGAATTAATATGCCTAACAGGAAGACTTTTTTGCCTTAAGGTTTTATTTTTTTCTCCGGTAAGTATTTCCATATTTAATTTTTTAAAGTGTATCAATTGGATCAACATCAATTCTCCAATGGGAGGGAACATATTTGAGAATTTTGTTTCTGAGCATCAATTCTTTTTTAGTTGGTATAGGTGAAAGTAAATTGAGCCCAAATAAAGGATTTATATCATTTTTAATTTTACTCTCAAAGTATTTATATTTTATCAGAATATTCCAGTTATAGCAGCTTTTTTTTCTGAAAACGAAAGCTTGCGCAGGCCCTAATATGATAAAGTTTTTTTGAAGGTTTTTTGGTATTAATTTATTTACAGCCAATTCTAATCTTTTTTTTATTTCTTCAGCTTCTTTTTCTCCTTTTACCTTGTCTTTATAGGAGAGGGATAATTTTATTAATTGGACATAAGGAGGCCAAAGATAATCTTTCCGCCATTTTTTTTCTTCTTGCAAGAATTCTTCTTCTTCATTTTCTATAAAATACTTGAATAACTTGTTGTCAGGAATTAATGTTTGTATGATTAATTTTTCTTTGGACAAAGATTTTAATTTTAAAAGATTAAAAAATACTTTTTCCCCGCTATAATAATCTGGCAAACAAAGCGCCGGATCAACAGAAGCTACTATTACCAAATGAGCAGTCTCTAATTGAGGCCTTAAAAGAGCTTCTGTTCCTATTAATATTTTAATTTGTCCTCTGTTAAATTCATCAAAAATATTTAATTCTTGTTCATCAGGCATTTCTCCTTCAATTAATGCGAAAGAAGGTGCGGGAACAATGAATTTTTTAATTTCTTCACTAATTCTTTCTATGCCAATTCCTAAAGGCTTAAGCTTATAACCTTTACACACAGGACAAACTAAAGGCATAGGAGTAGAATAATTACAATGATGACACAAAAGAATATTTTTGGATTTATCTGATTTGCTATGAAAACCCAATGGAATATCACAATTAGGACACTTAAAGACAAATCCACATTCTTGACATATTATGCTAGTTGCCAAGCCTCGTCTGTTAATAAAAATAATGATTTTTTTCTTTTCTTTTAAAGCTTTTTTAATTTGAATAAAAACATCAACAGAAATAGCCTGAAATGGTTTTTTGTTTTTTCTAATCTCTTTTAAATCAATAATTTTAATAACAGGCATAATAAGTAATTGAACTATTATAATATAGAGCTAAATAATTCGTAAGGAATGCAGAATTATGATAAGGTTTTTGATCCCATGATTTATAAGAAGAGTTATTTCCATCTATTACAACTATAAGTCCTAAATTTTTCCATGGTAGAAAAAGAGAAGATCTCCGTCCTATAATCACTCGGGCTTCTTCAGAGTTGACTTTTACCCATAAAGAATTGAATTCTTTAACTTTTAAATTATTTGAAGAAACAAAGATTGGTTCGGATATTTTAGATGATAATTCAGTAAAATAGTAATTTTGATAAAAAATAGAAGGAACAAGGATCAAGACTTGTTTTTTGTTTTTAATATTCGATTTTATTTCTTTAAGAATATCAGAAAAATTATTAGAAAAACTTATTTTATTCTTTTTGTTTGAAATTAATGGTTGAGAATATTCTGGAAAATCTTTTTCTAGTTTTTCAATATATGTTATAAGAGATTTTATCCGTCGCGGTAAAATAATTTTTAAACATAATGAAATTGGATAAAAATAATAACGAGAAATAAAATCAGATAAAGAAAAAAATAATGGTGGAACTATTTGTTTTGAAGAAATAATTTTATTTATTGGTCTTAAAACAAAATCAGCTTTTTTTAAAGCCGCCTTTTTTGAAGACACAGGAACTGAATTTAATACTATAGCTATTACATTTCTGTGCCCTAATGGTATTTCAACAACCGACCCTTTTGTTAAATCTGATTTAAAAAAATACGAGAAAATTTGTGGTTGGGATCTCGGAATATTTGTTAATGGAATTACACTAATAATAAACATCAAATATTTGTTATTTATTAAATGAATATGTTGATAAATTTGTATACTTTGGTCCCTGACTATCTAATTCGCTTTGCATAATAGAAATAGAATCAATTACGAAAGATTGATTTATCTTTTCTTCTATTTTTAACAAAGAAGATGGTTTTGTCCTTAAACGCGCTAAAGTAATATGAGGTTTAAATAAACGATTTGCTACTTTGATATTTATTCCTTGTGCTATTAATTTATTTTCCAGGATTCTATGGAGTTGGTTTAATTCTTCTGAAATTTTCCCTTCTGCCCAAATTAGGCGAGGGGAGTGAATATTTGGACCATAGGTAATCCTATTGAATTCAATCTCTATCGGAGAAAACGAAGAAACGATATGTTTACAAACTTGGTTAATTTTTAATAAATCATTGTCATTAATAGACCCAATAAAAATTAATGTTAGGTGTAAAGATTCTTCAGGTACCAAACGAAAACAAGAATTTGTAAGGTTTTTTTGTTGGTAATCTGTAAAAATTATCTTTAAATTACTTGGAATATGCGAAGCAATAAATATCCTATATTTCATAATAATTAACATACTGATTATACCTATCTTATCCCATTTTTACTTCAATTTCCAGTCTATAAAATTGACAAAAACATGGTTTAAACTATATAATTACTAAATGGCTATTAAAAAGCTAATTCATTTAATAGGCATTGGAGGAACAGGTATGACTGCTTTAGCAAATCTTTTACTACAAAGAGGACATTCATTATCTGGTTCTGATAAAAATGATTTTTTTGCCAGAAAGATTTTACAAAAAAAAGGAGTCAAAATATATATTGGACATAATGCTGATAATGTAAAAAAAGCAGGTATTGTCATTTATTCTTCAGCTATTCCTGACGATAATATTGAGCTTAAGACTGCTAAAGAAATGAAAATTCCTTTATTCAATCGTTTTGATTTTTTAATGAAGGTTTTGGCTAAAAAGAAAATTATTAGTATTGCAGGAACTCATGGAAAAAGTACTACCGTAGCAATGATTGCTCATATTCTAGAAAAAGCAAAGTTAAAACCAAGTGTTTATTTAGGAGCTAAGAATAAAATGCATCCATTAGGAAGTAAATGGAACAGAGGGGAATATGCAGTTTTGGAGACAGATGAACACGACAAATCGTTTTTAAAAACCCCTTCTTTTATTTGTGTGATTACCAATGTTGACAATGATCATTTAGATGTTAATGGCCCTTACAAAGGACGATATTCTCTATTAAAAAAAGCTTTTAAAGATTTTTCTAAAAATAGTCAGTCAGGGTTTGTTGTTTTGAATAATGATGATCTTTTTTTAAGGAAAATAGCAAAACAAAGAAAAGCTTTAACTTTTGGAATAGATAATAAAGCTGATCTCTTTGTAAGAAATATCAATTTTAAAGGAATAAAAAGCTATTCAGATTTATTCTTGAATAACAAGTTTCAGGGGAGATTAGAGCTTTCTCTACCTGGAAGAGAAAATATTTATAATGCATTAGGCGCTATTTTAGTTTCACAGATCCTTAAAATTCCTTTACAAGATAGTTTACAATATCTAAAAAGTTTTACTGGTATAAAAAGAAGATTTTCCATACTTTATGATAAAAAAATTGCAATTGTAGATGATTATGCGCATCATCCTACTGCAATAGAAGGCACTTTAAGAATGGCGAGAATTGTTTTTCCAAAACGAAGAATCATATTAATCTTAGAGCCTCATCGTTATTCTCGAATTTCTCTTTTATATAAAAATTTTGCTCTAGCAATAAAAGACTGTGATGTTTTGTTTCTTTTACCACTAGATTCTTCAAATGAAAAACCTATTAAGGGAATTAACAGCAGGAAAATATATGAAGAAATATTGAATAAAAAAACCTTAAGTAAAAATAAATTACATTTTGTTGAAGATGAAGAATCTTTTTTAAAAAATCTTTTTAAGTTTAAAAAAAATGGTGATGTTTTTCTTTTTGTTGGTCCAGGAAAAATAGCAAATCTTCCTAAAAAATTTATTTGTTTATTAAAAAAATATGAAAAAAATCTGTAAAAAAATTTGTTTAATTGTTTTGGTTTTAGTTTGTCTTATGGGAATATGGGTCTTTGGGTTTTCTCAGGGAGCAAGTTGGGGATGGAAATCTAATTTACCGTCTCCGTTTGAAAAAATAATTAACAAAGAAAAGCCTTTAGAAGTTCCTGAAGGTGATATGAATATTTTTTGGGATACTTGGAAAGTTGCTTTAGAAAAATATGTTGATAGAGAAAATTTAAATACAGAAAAAATGATTCTGGGGGCTACCAAAGGATTAATAGAATCATTAAAAGATCCATATACCGAATTTTTAGATGCAGAACAAACAGAAGATCTTTCTCAAGAATTATCTGGAGAGTTTTATGGGGTAGGAATGGAAATTGGAAGACGTGATGGATTTTTGGCAGTTATTGCGCCTCTTCCAGATACTCCAGCAGAGAAAGCCGGATTAAAAGCAAATGATAAAATTCTTCAAATAGATGAAACTGAAACCATGGATTTAACTTCATTTGAAGCTGCAAAGCTAATACGTGGACCAGAGGGAACAAAAGTAACATTAACTATTTACAGGCCTAGTTGGGATGAAACAAAGAAGGTTGAATTAATTAGAAAAAAAATCAGTATTCCATCAGTAAGATGGGAAAAAATAGCTAATGATATAGCTTATTTGAAAATATACAACTTTAATCAACCTCTCACTCTTAATTTTTACAGGACAGCTTTGGAAATAGCTTTAGCCAAACCGCAAGGTTTAATTATAGATCTTAGGAATAATCCTGGTGGATATTTGGAGGCTGTTGTTAATATTAGCGGCTGGTTTTTAGAAAAAGGCGATGTTGTCCTTAAAGAAGATTTCGGTAATGATGAAGTAAAACTTTTTCGTGTAAGAGTAGGCCAAGCATTATTAAAAGATATTCCTACTGTTGTTTTAATAAATGGAGGAACTGCCTCAGCCTCAGAAATATTAGCTGGAGCTCTAAGAGATAATAGGGAAGTTAAATTAATTGGAGAAAAAAGCTTTGGTAAAGGATCTGTGCAAGAATTAGTTTCTCTAAAGAATAATAATAGTGTAAAGATTACTATATCCCGCTGGTTAACGCCCAATGGAACGATAATTCAAAATAATGGTCTTGTTCCTGATATTGAAGTAAAAAATGACGAAGAATTTGGCACTTTTTCTAAGGTAGATTTGGAAAAAGACAATCAATTAGTTACAGCAATAGCAGAATTACAAAAATTACTAATTAATAATAAATAATTTTTATGAAAATCTATCTTTTAAAAGATGTTCCAAATCTAGGGAGCAAAGGAGAAATTAAAAATGTAGCAGATGGTTATGCTATAAATTATCTTTTTCCCAAAAAAATAGCTCAAAGAGCTGATGCAAAGATCATTAAAAAAGTTTCGCAAGAAAAAGAGCAAAAAATAATCGCTGACAAAAAAACAAAGGAACAAGCTCTTGAATTAGCTTCTCGTATTAAAAAAATTATTCTAGAAATTCCCCTTAAATTTGCCGAAAAAGGAAAAGAGTCTTATGGTTCTGTAAATAGTAAAAGAATTATCAAAGAATTAGAATTGAGAGATATTCATTTATTAGAAAATCAAATTGAATTAAAAAAACCCCTCAAAAAAGAAGGGCTTTATAAGGTACCATTAATTCTTCATCCTGAAGTAAAAGTTGATTTGAAGATAAGGATTAATGCTGTTGTTTCCGAACAGAAGGAATAACGTTTATTACGCTTATTTTCTTCATCTTTCCTGTAAAAGTTTTTTTTCTTTTTTTAGAAAATTTGACAATTCCATCAACAAGAGAAAAAATTGTATCATCACAACCTCGGCTAGTATTTAATCCAGAGTGCCATTTAGTGCCTCTTTGCCTAATTAAAACATTGCCAGAACTTACTGCCTGACCTTCAGATTTTTTGATTCCTAATCTTTTAGCATTAGAATCTCTTCCTAATTTTGTTGAACCAGCCGACTTAGTATGTGCCATATTTAAAAATTTTTAATTATAATCCGATTAAATGCCCCACCGTTTGAAAATTCTAACAAAATTTACTGTATTTGTCAAAAAAAACCTTTGGTTGTTTATCTTTGGATTTTTAAGCATATCCATGTCTTTTTCTATTGGTATTATTATAGGAGCTAATATTATTTCCCGCCCTCCATTAGTTATACAAAAAGAGTCAATAACAAACATTAAAGAGTCTGCAGGAAAAAAATCTATAACAAAACCTAAAGAGTTTTTATTTGTAGCTAGCTCTAGAGGAAAATACTATTATCCAATAGATTGCAGTTTAGCCAATGGATTGAAAGAAGAAAATAGAATATATTTTAAAACTCAGCAAGAGGCTGAAAATAAAGGATATATTTATAACACTAGATGTGATTAATAATACAAGATTTATTCTAACTCTTCTTCAATTTCTTTTTTGCTTGTATGATTTACCGATAAATATTTAAATTTTTCTTCTATTTTTTCTGTTTCTTTTATCTTTTTTCTCAAATCCGCAGGTACTTCCTTTAAAACTTTCTTTAATTTTTTAGTGCTAATTTCAATAATCTGTTCCCATTTTTCCAATGGTTCTAAGATTTCTTTTAATTTGGGGATATCATAAGAAATTTCATTATAAATAATGTGGCTAAAATAACCATTTTCACCAAATACGCGCTTTAGTCCTTTTTGTTGGCAATAAACATCAATTAAATTTTTTAATTCTGTTAATCTTTCTTCTAATTTTTCTTTTTTTTCTTTTAAAGCAAAATATTCATCTATTGTTTTTTTAATATCCACATTATTTAAATGTTGATCTTCTTGATCTTCATAAAAATGCCTCCAAATAGGACAGATATTTCGATAACCGCACCAGCCGCATAAAACTGATGAACGAGGCTCAAAATCACTTTTCTCTATCTTATGTATTAAATCTATTACTTTATTTTTTGCTTCTTCCAAATCTTTTTCAGTTCTTTTAGTGTTTATTTTTTCATTAAATTTAAGAAAATACAGGCTTAATTTTAAATTTTCTGTTTTAATTCTTGGCCAGCGGTTTTTTAATCCAATAGCGTAAAGAGAAAGTTGATCATTTTTATCCAAAGCATTCTGAGAAGGCATTCTTTTCCCTGTTTTATAATCAATTATTTCGACGGTGCCATCTGGTAGTTTATCTATCCTATCTATTACGCCCGTTAAAATATGCTTGCCATTTGGTTTGTCAGGATTCTCATCTATAACAACTTCAAATCTTGTTTCTAAATCTAAAATTGATGTTTTATGGGGAATATTTTTATTATAAAATTCCTCTAATATCCTTAAGCCTTCTTTAAAATAAGACTTTTCTTCTTCAGGATCTTTCCATTCAAACCCTTCAGTTTTTTTAGGCCAATATTCCCGGTAATATTTTAATAAAGCATCAAGGGTAGGGAAGTGAGGATCTTTTTGATAAAACCATTTAAGAACTTTATGAATGTATGTACCAAAAATAGCCTCTTTGCTTTTAGGCTCTTTTATTTTATCTATATTTGAAAGTTTATATTTTAGAGGACACTGTTTAAAATTCTCTAAACTGGAATATGAGATGCGCATATTTATTTATTTTATCATATATCTGTTTAGTTTCATACGTTGACAGATTTAATATGTAGTGATATAATAAGATTACTTAACGTTATTCGCTTGCAATTTGAAAAATTAATAAATAATAAAAATATAGATATAAAAGGAGGGGATTGTAATGAACGAACAATTAAAATTGTTTGATGTTCCGCAGATTAAAATTAAAAAAAGATATTGGCCTTTTATGTTTCACTTAATAATAATTGAACAAGATAATGAGGAATATCATATTTGGCAAGGAGGATTTAGCTTAGCGCAAGCTAAAAAACTTGCTGCTAAAAAGTACAACAAGACAAAAAAATTTTATGAAGGGAATTTTGTTGAATTTAGTGAAACGTATGAAAAAAAGATTGTGAGATAGATAAAATAGAAAAGGGGATAAAAAAAATGAAAGAAAAGAATAAAAGCGCGC